>CAMKQB010000012.1 GCA_946414825.1 uncultured Lachnospiraceae bacterium | reverse complement strand
GGCCTTATCATGTGAAAAGCCTTCCTTATATGCACGCTCCTCTGTAAGAGCCTGATATATATCGCAGCAGGTCATGAGTCTTTCTTCCATAGTGAGACTATCTTCCTTAAGTCCAAATGGATATCCTGTTCCGTTTAACTTCTCGTGATGGTGTGAAGCCCAGATCATTATATCATTCATATTCTTGATATTCTTAAGAATTTCATATGTATAATAAGCATGCTGCTTCATTATTTCATACTCGGAATCATCCAGTCTGTCTGGCTTCTGTAAGATTGAATTTGGAATCATCAGCTTTCCAACATCGTGAAGCGCGCCGGCCAGGTAGAATTTGGTAGCCTTTTCAATTGGGAACTTGTAGAACTCGGCCATCTTCTTACAATTTATGGCGACACCAACTGAATGCTTGCAGGAAAAATGTGATTTGGAATCAATTATCATAGCAATCAGATAAGCCAGATGATATACCTCGTGAGGAGAGTACTCATCATTAAAATGTTTTGTTGATTTTCTAAGGAAATTATCTACATTTGCAAATGTAAGATTGTTCATATGCTTTGATTTAAAGGATTTGCAGAAAGCATCAACAATCTCTCTGGAAAATAGTGTGCCGGCATTTGACTTTACATAGTAAATAATGGCACCATATGTATCCTTGTTTACAGGATTAAAATCGAAATTGTTATCTATACAGTCGGCCAGATGAATGATCTGTGCCTTGATAGGAGTTCTATCGTAGGTTCTACCCTGAGGACCTGAACCATCAGCGTTCTCATGATGTAAAAGAATAACGTCTCTATTATTTGTTCTAAATGGCACATACTTGGAATTAGTCTCTCCGAGGATACATCTTCTTACATTGAAGTCTCTTTGAGAATATCCCTGTCCATTATTGTACTTTTTATATTCATTTTCTTCCTGATTAACCTGTGTGAGAGCGTTGTCATGAAGTATAGAAAAAGCGGCCAGGTCAGTGAGCTCATTAGGTGTGAGACCCATGGCTTTACCTAGCATAATTGATAGGGCAGCAATTCTTTTACAGTGCCCATTACGTGTTCCGAGCAGCTCCTGCTCGACGGAGTCGAGACCGGTAGATACGGAATATAAGATTTCATTAAGATCTATCTTCAACTTATATATAACCTCTTTATGTTAATCATCTCTCAACACATAATAATACAGTATAAATTTGATACTTGCAATTAAAAAAATATGTAGTATCATTATATTAGCACTCGATAGAACGAAGTGCTAACAAACGAAATGAGATTAAGGAGATTTGCATGATTACAATACCTATATATGATACTATTCTTCTCCCGGAAGTTACATTTTTTTTCAAAAAAGAAGTCATCGATGGATGGAATATAAATGAATTTGAAAATGGTACAATCATAGCTTTTGCCATGCTTAAAGAGGATATAGATATCAGAACAGTAACAATGGAAGATATCTATCCTGTTGGTGTTTCCGCGAGAGTTGAATCTATTGATTCAGAGGGAAATGTCAAGGTAAGGACTATCGAGAGAGTTAAATTTATTTCGCTCACTCGTGATCATGATGGTACTACTGAGTCGGAGATAGTTGGACTTCCTGAGATAAAGGATATGGACGAAAAGGAAAAAAATGAGCGCTTTGAGAGATTGCGTTCCAAGTTCCTGAAATTTGTTCAGAATTATCAGTGGGGACTATGGGCCAGAGGCTTTATACTTCAGTGGAAGAATATAAATGAACTGGCTTGCTCCATGACGGGATATTTCAGCATTACATGGGAAGAGAAATTTGCGATAGTAGAAACAGACAGTGAGGCAGAGAGATTCGATCTGATAGAGCACAGCTCATATGAATTTATGGAAATGGCGGACGTTGCAGAAGGAGCAGAGCTGGAGCAGCAGGCCAGGAATGAAAGCATATATAGAGAGGATGCTATAAAGAAACAGATTGAGATACTTCAACGTGAGCTTGATGAGATGCATCCTGAAAATATATCTGATGTTAGACGTTTCGAGAAGGAAATAGCTGAGTCAGGAATGAATGAGACTGCTGAGAAGGAAGCGCGTAAGGTGCTGAACAGAATGAAGCAGGAAGGTCAGGATGGACACGAGTATGGAATGCTCTATGACTATCTTGATTTTGTGACGAGCCTGTCCTGGAAGCCAGAGGAGTTTAAACCTATTGATCTGGAATATGCAGAGGAGGTTCTGGATAAAGATCATTATGGTCTGAAGAAGGTAAAGGAGAGAATCATTCAGCAGCTGGCTGTTATGGCTCTCAACAAGAAGCAGTCTGGTTCTATACTGCTCTTTGTTGGACCTCCCGGAACTGGTAAAACAAGTATAGGTCAGAGTATCGCTAAGGCGCTTGGAAGAGAATATGTAAGAATATCCCTCGGCGGGGTCAGAGACGAGGCAGAGATAAGAGGTCACAGAAGAACATATATTGGCGCTATGCCGGGTAGAATAATGGAGGGTATGAAGCGTAGCGGTGCCTCTAACCCTGTTATGGTTCTTGATGAGGTTGATAAGCTGGTTCGTGACTATGGCGGTGATCCATCATCAGCGCTTCTCGAGGTGCTTGATCCAGAACAGAATTTCAGCTTTACAGATCATTACATGAATGTTCCATATGATCTGTCAAATGTACTCTTTGTATGTACTGCAAACTCAACAGATACTATACCTGAACCATTGCTAAACCGTATGGAGATAATAGAGTTCCCAGGCTACACAGCTACTGAGAAGTTCCATATTGCCAGAAAGCATCTTATACCTAAGGCTATGAAGCAGACAGGAATTCGACGTAAGGATATTAATATCACTGACGCTGCAGTACGTAAGCTTATTTCAGACTACACCATGGAGTCTGGTGTCAGAGGTCTAAAGAAGCAGGTTGAAACTCTTATGAGATATGCCGCAGTTAGAATGGTTAAGGGACAGGGTGAGAAACTATCAGTTAAGCCTGCCAACCTCAGAGAATACATAGGCCATAGGGGAATATCCCATGACATTATTGATAAGAAGGCTGTGCCGGGTGTCGTAACGGGACTTGCCTGGACCATGGCTGGCGGTGAGATACTCTTTATTGAGACCAAGCTGGTTCATGGAAATGGCAAAACAATAATCACTGGACAGCTGGGCGATGTCATGAAGGAGTCTGTAGAAATAGCTATAAGTCTTGTAAAGGATATGTATCCAGAAGAAACCAGGATTCTGACTGAGAGGGACCTTCATATCCATGTGCCGGAGGGAGCGGTTCCAAAGGACGGACCATCTGCTGGTATAACTCTGGTAACAGCACTTACTTCCCTTGTGACAGGAAAACCGGTAGCTCCAAATATTGCTATGACAGGTGAGATATCACTTCGAGGAAATGTCATGCCAATCGGTGGGCTTCCTGAGAAGCTTATGGCCGCAGTCAGAGCTGGAGTTAAGACAGTTTTCATTCCGGAGAAGAATGTGGAAGATCTGGAGGATGTAGCAGAAGAGGTTAAGAAGGAACTGAATATTATTCCTGTTAAGAAGATAAAGGATGTTATCAGTCAGGTTCTGTAGTATACTAGTATAGTGTTTCTTAATTAACTGGACTATAAACGCAGAATGTTTTTCAGAGAGTGCAGTATCAAAAACGTAGGAATAGTGAGCTATTCCGAGGCTTTTGGTGCTGTGCTATTCTGGAAAACAGGCAAGTTTAGAGCCCCGTTAATTAGAAATCTCTATACTAAAGTCGTAACTGGAGATAGTACCTGATTATGGAGATATAAAATGGCTCGTGAAAAAAAATTATCATTTACCTATAATGCACCGGTAACGCTTACATTTGCGCTTATTTCAATAATCGTGCTTATAGTAAGCTGGATAACACATGGAAAGAGTACAAGACTTTTCTTTGAAGTATATAGGAGTAAAATATCTATTGCGTGGTTTGTGAGACTGTTTGGACATGTTCTTGGACATTCATCCCTTGCTCACTACGCAGGAAATATGACACTTTTCCTTCTGTTGGGACCTGTACTGGAAGAAAAATATGGAGGACTGACGCTTGTTGAGGCATTTGGGCTCGTTGCAGTTATATCGGGGCTTATAAATATAGTATTCTTCCCAGGCACAGCTTTACTTGGTGCAAGCGGGCTTGTATTCATGATGATCATTCTCGTCTCAGCATCTGATCTGAGACGTGGAGAGATTCCGATAACTATGATTCTCGTTATCATAATATATATGGGTTCAGAGTTATGGCAGATGATTACGGTTAGAGATAATATATCTCAACTGACACACATAGTCGGAGGTCTATGTGGTGCGATATTCGGACTATTTCTTAATTCTTCAAAGAACCGATAAATACTTATAAAAACTTAAAAACAAAGCTTATTTTAAGCGCAGTTATGGGTAATATATACTTGTAACTGCGCTTTATTTGTTTTATACTTAAGAGATGTTTGGAAGGCTGAAATGTGAACGGAAATTTCTAGTTTTCCGAGAAAGAGGTTGAAAGGAGATAAAGGTTTTGGACAAAGGAAAAAGAACCAGATTTCTTGTAGTAACTGCTATAGTTCTGGTACTGCTCCTGGTCAGTATTTTCATCACATATAAGGGAGGCGGAAATCACGAATCTATCAAGACCGTGATGCGAGATGCCGTTATCCATGAAGAGAACAAAATGAACTTCTTTGGACTTACGGTTAATCCTTCGCTTATAGCGGGTTATCTGGTCTCAGCAATACTTCTGTTTATTGCACTTATGATCAGGATCTTCGCCATACCTCGTTTCAAAACTGTTCCTGGTAAGTTCCAGATAGTTATTGAGACCTGGGTAGGATATTTTGATAATCTGGCTAAAACGAACAGTCCACATTTGAATGGTGCTCTTGGCGCATACATATTTGCGGCAGGATCATATATCTTCGTGGGAACTATATTTGAGCTTTTTGGTATACAGTGGATGACTACCGCTGGTAATCCAATGGCACTTCCAGCACCGCTTTGCGACATTAATGGAGCGATAGCAATGGGTGTATTCTCATATGGCTTTATCATGTCGGGTGGTATCAGGAAGAATAAATTAAAGGGAATCGGACTTACATTAAAGGAGTTTTCTCTTCCGATATCCATGAGCTTCCGTCTATTCTGTGCACTCCTATCCGGAGCGCTTGTTACGGAGTTGGTTTATTACACAATTATGCTCAGCTTTGTGCTTCCAGTACTGGTTGGTGTTCTCTTTACGCTGATACATGCAGTAGTACAGGCTTACGTTCTTACGATGCTGACATCCATATACTATGGCGAGGTGTCAGAGGTGCATGAGAAGAAGCCAAAGAAAAAGAAAGAGAAGAAAACTGAAGTTGCAGTAGAAGCATAATAGTCAGATTAAAATATAGATATTAAATATACGGGAAAAAGAGGTATAAAAATGAAACTAATGAAGAAAGCATTAATAACAATTTTATTATTATTTGTAGCATTTGGAGTATTCTCAGCGGTTAATCCTGCATCAATATCATATGCAGCAGATGAAGAAACCACAGCCGTTGAAGAGACAGAAGAAGCAGAGGATGGTTCAACAGCAGGTAAGGCTATTGCAGCAGCTATCTCAATTGGTATTGCAGCAGGTCTTGGTACATTAGGTATGGGTCTCTGCGTTGGTAAGGCTGCTGAAGGAATCGCTCGTCAGCCAGAAGCTGAGGGTAAGATCAGAACTACAATGATCCTTGGTATCGTATTCATAGAGACAGCTGTTCTGTATGCGCTGGTTGTATCGATTCTGATTATATTCGTCTTATAACGAAGTAAAGAAAATATATTTTCGAATATAGTTGGGTTTACGAAAAGAGAGGTGAGAAAATGCCATTAGGAATAGATTTAACACAGATTTTACTGCATATGTTCAATGTCGTATTACTTTTTGGTGGTCTGTACGTTATCATATATGCTCCTGTTAAGAAAATAATGCAGGACAGAGAAAATCATTACAAAGAACTTGACGAGCAGGCTCAGGCAGCACTCGCTGAAGCAGAGGAAAAGAATGCTGAAGCTGAGGACAGACTGAAGGAGCTGGAGGGTGAGATATCACAGCAGAAGAGAAAGGCTTCCCTTGATATAGCTACAATGAGATCAAACGCTGAGGCAGAAGCAAAAGAATCTGCCAACAAGATAATTGATAAGGCTAAGAAGGATGCCGAAAATCAGAAACAGGCTATTATCGAGTCTGCTAAGAAGGATATTACTGAGATGGTAGAGGAAGCAACTCGTAAGGTTGTACTATCAGGAAACACTAGTGAGGCATATGATATGTTTCTTAAGAATGCTGAAAGGAGCGGTAGTTAAGTGGCAGAAGAGAAGAAAATCCGCGCTCATTTATATGCCCTTTCGGAACCTGACGAATCTCAGAAAGCCAAGTTTGCCAGCTTTATAGCAGAAAGATATGGCGAAGGAATAGAGCTTGAGTGGGAAAAGGACGAAACGC
This sequence comes from uncultured Lachnospiraceae bacterium, assembly GCA_946414825.1. Classification (GTDB taxonomy): domain Bacteria; phylum Bacillota; class Clostridia; order Lachnospirales; family Lachnospiraceae; genus Eubacterium_Q. The sequence goes on along the minus strand of CAMKQB010000012.1, from coordinate 32,928 downwards.
TTGGAACTGGTTTTAAGCTTGTAGTTGGTGAGGAAGTATATGACTGGACCAACACAGGAAGACTGCACCAGCTCGAAGAGATGCTTAGATCACTTCGCGAGGAGAAGGTAACCTCGGGAAATGAGCTTATATCTCTTATGAAAAGTAGCATTAACGACTGGGAACCACATGTTATCGCTGAAGAAGAGGGACATGTTGAGACTGTGGGTGATGGTATAGTTTTCGTAGATGGACTCAAGTCTGCTATGTACGGAGAGATAGTTATTTTCGAATCCGGCGTTAGAGGAATGGTACAGGAGCTAAGACCTGACGATATTGGTGTCATTCTGTTTGGTGATGACACAGATGTTACTGAGGGAAGCCGAGTTATGAGAACCGGTAAAACCGCAGGTATTCCTGTAGGTGACGAATTTCTAGGACGTGTAGTAGATCCTCTAGGCAATCCAATCGACGGAGAGGGACCAATAGAGGCGGAAGGATATAGAGCAGTTGAAGAGGCTGCTCCTGGTATTATAGACAGACAATCCGTTGATACCCCTATGAATACAGGAATCTTATCTATAGATTCCATGTTCCCAATAGGTAGAGGTCAGCGTGAGCTTATTATCGGTGATAGACAGACAGGTAAAACTGCTATCGCCCTGGATACAATACTAAATCAAAAGGATAACGATGTTATATGTATATATGTTGCTATAGGACAGAAGGCAAGTAGTGTTGCACAGCTTGTTGGAACACTTAAGAAGCAGAACGCTATGGACTATACAATAGTAGTTGCAGCAAATGCCTCTGAAACAGCGCCTATTCAGTATATAGCACCATATTCAGGGACATCCCTGGCAGAGTATTTCATGTATAAGGGTAAGGATGTACTTATCATATATGATGACCTGTCAAAGCATGCTATAGCGTATAGAGCACTTTCGCTTCTTCTTGAAAGATCTCCAGGACGTGAGGCATACCCAGGAGATGTATTCTATCTTCATTCAAGACTTCTTGAGAGATCTGCGCATCTTTCAGAGGAACTAGGGGGAGGAAGTATTACAGCTCTACCAATAGTTGAAACACAGGCGGGCGATGTATCCGCTTATATTCCAACAAATATCATTTCCATCACGGATGGTCAGATATTCCTAGAAAGTGATCTGTTCTTTGCTGGACAGAGACCAGCGGTAAATGTTGGACTTTCGGTATCCCGTGTTGGTGGTGCTGCACAGACCAAGGCTATGAAGAAGGCTGCGGGTAGCCTCCGTCTAGATCTGGCACAGTATCGTGAGATGGAAATATTCACACAGTTCTCCAGTGATCTGGATGAAACAACAAAGAAACAGTTGCAATATGGACAAGGACTTATGTATTTGCTGAGACAGCCTCAGAACCATCCATTTAAACTGCATGAACAGGTTATTATTCTTGTATCAGCAACTGCACATGTTATGCAGGAGATTCATCCTGACGATATAGCAGATTTTAGAACAAAGCTTCTTGCATATTTCCATGAGGAAGAGGATGCTCTCTGCAAGCAGATTGATTCTACAGGACAGCTATCTGATGATGATAAGCAGATGATAATTGACGCAGCAAATAAATTCCGTGATTCATATATAAACAATAAATAATTTAACTATTAAATATTATGCCAAATACTAAAGAGATAAAAAATAGAATAGGAAGTGTTCAGAATACTCAGAAAATCACTAATGCTATGTATCTCATTTCCTCTACAAAGATGAGGAAGGCAAAGGAAGAACTGGACAAGACCAGACCTTATTTTGAAATGCAGGAAAATGAGATTCGTCGTATTTTCCAGACTGAGATAGATATCACGAGCCGATATTTTTATCCTAAAACAGGACGAAAGCCGGCAGAGACATATGCATATCTGGTGATTACTGCTGATAAGGGACTAGCCGGCGCATATAACCATAATGTTATTAAGCTTGCAGAACAGGAAATGGCGAAGCATAAGAAGGTTAAGTTATATGTAGTAGGTGACTACGGACGTCGTTATTTTAAGAAGAAGGACTATGGTATGGAACAGACCTTTCTCTATACCGCACAGAATCCTACTTTTTCCAGGGCTAGAGAGATAAGCTCGATACTTCTTGAAGAATACGATAGTAAACGTATAGATGAGATAAGAGTTATCTATAGTGATATGGAAAGTGAGTTCCTGACTACAGTTAAGATGATGAGACTTCTTCCTTTTGATCGAAAGGAATTTTGGACTAAAAAGGATGAGAGAGATCTGAAGGATGTTCATTATGAATTCTCTCCTTCCGTGGATGAAGTACTTAATCATGTTATTCCGGGATATGTAGCTGGATGTATATATGGTGCACTCGTAGACAGCTTCTCTGCTGAACAGAATGCACGTATGACAGCTATGAATTCGGCTAATAAAAATGCAGAAGCACTTCTAGATGAACTAAGAATTGAGTATAACAGAGTAAGACAGGCGGCTATCACTCAAGAAATAACCGAGGTAGCTGCAGGAGCTCGTGCTCAGAAGAAAAAACGTATTAAAGAGGAGGCTTAAGGAGTCTTGGATACAGGAAAGATAATACAGATTTCAGGCCCAGTTGTGGATGTCCAGTTTGAAAAGGGACATTTACCAAAACTAAGAGATGCTCTTAAGGTTAAAGTAAATAAAAAGGAAATGACTATGGAAGTTGCTCAGATGCTGGGGGACGGAGTAGTTAGATGTATAGTTCTCGGATCCAGCGACGGACTTTCAAGAAATATGAAGGTTACACAGACTGGTGCGGGAATAAGTGTTCCAGTTGGTGATGCCACAATAGGACGTATGTTCAACGTTCTGGGAGATCCTATAGACGGTGGAGAAGCCATATCAGAAACTCAGGAGAGATGGAATATCAATAGACCAGCTCCTAAGTTTGAGGAACAAAATGTATCTGTTGAAATACTTGAGACAGGTATCAAGGTTATCGACCTTCTGGAGCCTTACGCAAAAGGTGGTAAGATAGGTTTGTTCGGTGGTGCCGGTGTAGGTAAGACAGTTCTTATTCAGGAGCTGATACACAACGTAGCCATGGAACACGGTGGATATTCTATCTTTACAGGAGTTGGAGAGAGAAGCCGTGAAGGAAATGATCTCTGGAATGAAATGAAGGAGAGCGGTACTATAGATAAGACGGCAATGGTGTTCGGTCAGATGAACGAGTCCCCGGGTGTGCGTATGAGAGTTGCGCTTACAGGACTTACTATGGCGGAATACTTCAGAGATGTTCAGCATAAGGATGTACTTCTTTTTATAGATAATATATTCAGATTTGTACAGGCGGGTTCAGAGGTTTCTACACTTCTTGGACGTATGCCATCAGCGGTTGGTTATCAGCCAACCCTTGCACAGGAGATGGGAGCTCTTCAGGAGAGAATCACATCTACCTCAAGCGGATCTGTTACATCTGTTCAGGCAGTTTATGTTCCTGCAGATGACTTGACAGACCCTGCGCCAGCAACAACATTTACTCATCTGGATGCAACTACAGTTCTTAGCCGTAGAATAGCTGAGCAGGGTATCTACCCAGCGGTTGATCCGCTAGAATCAACTTCTCGAATCCTCGAGGCAGACGTAGTTGGTGAAGAGCATTATAGAGTAGCGCGTGAGGTTCAGGAATACTTGCAGAAGTATAATGACCTTCAGGATATCATAGCTATTCTTGGTATGGATGAACTATCGGATAGAGATAAAGACATAGTAAGCAGAGCACGTAAGATCCAGAGATTCCTTGCTCAGCCAATGTTCGTTGCTGAGAAGTTTACAGGTATTAATGGTGTATATGTTCCAGTTAGTGAAACTATCAGAGGCTTTGCTGCTATTATATCAGGAGAGTATGATGATCTCCCTGAAGCTGCATTCTATAATGTTGGTACATTAGAGGATGCTATCAGAAAGGCTGAGACTTTATGAAAGCTTTCAAAGTAAGGATAATTGAGGCTGACAGTACATTCTATGACGGTGAAATGGTATCGCTCGTAGTTAATGGAGTGGATGGTCAGTATGGAGTAATGGCGGGGCATCAGAATCTGGCTATTGCTATTGTTCCTGGAACGATTCATTTTGAAACAGAAGATGGAGAAGAGTTTGAGGCGGTTTTGTCGGATGGAATGATGAGAGTAGAGGATGGTGAAGTCCTTATACTGGTTGATTCCGCTGAATGGCCAGATGAAATAGATGCTGAAAGAGTAAAGGCTAAGGAGGCTGCGGCTAGAGAAGCCATGCTTCAGAAGAAGAGTGCTCGTGAGTATACTCTGGCAGAAGCAAGTCTAAAGAGAGCTGTTGCTCGTCTCAAGGTTAAGAGTGGTGGTGATCTATAATATGGTATCGGATGTTTTGTCAAATGATGTATGGAAGAGGACCATTAGAAATATCCTTATCCTAGGTCTTTTTGGTGTCGTTTATTATTTTGTAGCAAGATTTACAGACTTTGGAATTAAATGCTATGTATACGAGCTGACAGGACTTAAGTGTCCTACCTGTGGCGCGACTAGAATGGCTATTTCCTTAAGTAAGCTAGATTTTAAAAGCGCTTTTAGGTATAATGGTTTTATACTTGTTTCACTGCCTTTTATCATAGGAGAGATAATGTATCTATTCTATGTTAATGAGGCTAAGGTGAAAGTAAATAAGAAAAATGCTGTCGTGATGTATGTTTGGGTAGGACTGCTAGTTATTTTTGGTATAGTCAGAAATATTTTTGGTTTCTAATCTACGATATTTCTGAATATATATATGTAACTAATATTTAACCACAAAGGGGTTTATAAAGGAGGTAAGTATGGAGAGTATCAAGAAGTATATCGCAGAATTTATTGGTACATTTACACTGGTATTTATAGGATGTGGTACTGCTATGTTAGTAGGCTGCGATGCTGCGAATGGATGCGGATATATCCTTACAGCATTTGCATTTGGACTAGCTATCGTTGCACTAGCTTATGGCGTAGGCAACATTTCAGGTGGACATGTAAATCCAGCTGTGTCACTCGGAGTTCTTATTAGTGGTGGAATGACAGTTGCTGATTTCTGCGGCTATGTAGTAGCTCAGATTCTTGGAGCACTTGCTGGTTCAGGTTTACTGGCAGCTATCTTCGACATGGGCGGTGTAGAGGACAAGACAGGTGGTCTTGGAACAAACGGTTTAGGCGGTGTGAATGGAAGTGCTGGAGCGGGAGTTCTAGTTGAAATCGTTCTAACATTCCTATTTGTTATTCTTATACTGGGAGTTACTTCAAAGAATCAGAGTCATGGTTCTTTCGGAGGACTTATCATTGGACTTACTCTTGTTGCTATTCATATAATAGGTATTGGACTTACAGGTACTAGCGTTAATCCTGCTAGAAGCCTTGGACCTGCAATAGTAGCTGCTATTCAGGGCAATACTGAACCAATCGGAGTTGTTTGGGTATTTATAGTTGCTCCTCTTATTGGTGGAGCTTTGGCAGCATTTGTATATAAATTCCTTGAGAGTGCTAAAGCAAGCGAGGAGTAATTAGATTTTTTGGAGGTTTTAATAAATGGACGAGAATCAGATCAACAATCCATATGCTGGAGACCCAACAGGACCATCATTTGGAAATGAACCACAGCCAAGCGTAGATCCTTATGGACAGCCAGCACAGCCAAGCGTAGATCCTTATGGACAGCCTACGGACCCATACGGACAGCCATCAGATCCATATGGCCAGCCAGCACAACCAAGTGCAGATCCATACGGACAGCCAGCACAGCCAAGTGCAGACCCATATGGACAGCCAGCACAGCCAAGTGCAGATCCATACGGACAGCCATCGGATCCATACGGACAACCAGCGCAGCCTACACAACCAAGTGTAGACCCATATGGACAGCCTTCGGATCCATATGGACAGCCGGCACAGCCTACACAGCCAACAGGCAATATGTATAGTGCAAATCCTGGTCCTGCACCAAGTGCAGATCCATATACACAGCCATACAACCCAACTGCTTCACCAAATTATGGACAGGGTAACTATAATTTTAACGGAAGTAGTACATTAGGAGAGCCTGAAGATGGTAAAGCTACAGGCGGTCTTATATGTTCTATACTTTCTATTGTATTCTGTTGCTGTTGGATAGGTATTATTTTAGCTCCAATAGGAATGATACTTAGTAAGTCAGCTATTAATGCAGGAAATACAACCGATAAGGCAAAGGCTGGATGGATAGTTGGTATAATCGGACTTGTTATTAATATTTTGATAATACTCGGATATGTTCTGGCTATTATAGCTGGTATTGCTGAAAGCTATTAAATAATTAAATGTAAAAGCAATACAGGAGTGTCGACTTCTGTATTGCTTTTTATATCATAAGGGGAAAATATGTCAGAAATTAGTGAGTTAGAGGTACGACTGGCCGAGAGCCAGAAAAAATTAAAAGAGGTTCAATTTGAGATAAATGCAATTCAGATGGAGCTCATCAACCTCAAGGGTGGAGGACCGGTAACGGCGCAGCAACCTCCGGAAGGTGCTATGTCTCCGTACAGAAACCTTCGTCCACAGGGACAGCCAAGTATGCCGCCACAGGGACAACCAGGAGTTCCACCACAGGGAAAACCAGGAATGCCGCCACAGGGCCAACCAGGAGTTCCACCACAGGGACGACCAGGAATGCCACCACAGGGGCAGCAAGGTATGCCTCCACAGCCGGGGGTTCAACCAGGCGCGCAGGTTCAACCTGGAATGCAGGCTCATCCAGGAGCACAGGCTCAGGGTATGCCACCAAGGCAGGGACAACCTCAACAAGGATACTGGGCACAGGGCAATCCAAATGGACCAAGGCCAGGTGCACAGCCAGCTCCTAAGAAGAGTGGAAATGCTGAGTCTGTTGTTGGTATCAAGGTAATGGGAATAGTTGCATCAGTGCTTATCTTTATAAGCTTCATTCTGTTTGCAATGATCTTTGTGCCTGTTCTTCCAGATCCAGTCAAGATGGCTATGATGTTCATTATAAGTGGAATAATGGCTCTAGTAGGACTTGTTGTATGGTTCAAACAGAAGGAAAGCGTTCTGTTTCTATCGATTGGAGCCTGTGGTATAGGTGCCATATATATATCGCTATTTGTAAGTAATATTTATTTCCATATAATCGGTCAGATACCTTTATATATTCTGCTGATAATATGGGCGGCAGGAGTTCTTTATCTATCGAAGTTCAAGAAGCTGCTGTTTGAAATAATAGGTCTTTCAGGAATAATCATTTCTGTATTCTTTGGAGCTATAGAATGTGCATACACAGATGATTCAATGCTTCTCGGAGTACTTGCAATTTACTTCATAGTTGGGGTTCTGGCATTTATGCTTCTCAGACTGAAGGATAATGTCAGTCTTATCATTACAAATATTTCAGCCCTGCTGGGGGCATTTGTCCTGGTAATAATTGCTGGAGGAATGCACGAAGATGCAATATTTACCTCGGCTATAATGGGAATTTTCAGTATTGGAATTATTATTCTGAATGTGATGATGATTAACGAAGAGAATTATCAATATCTTCCATTTATTTGTCTGCTTCATACAATAAATATGTATGTCGCAGTTGCAAGCATTATTAGAGATCCAGATTCAAATGCAATTATAACGCTACTTATATCGGTTATCATATATGTTTCAATTGAGGCGTACTATAGACTAACGCTAAGAAATAGCCTGATAAGTGCGACTGCGAAGGGGGCAGGTCTAGTAGCCTGGGAGATACTTCTGCTTAGTGTAGCTTCCCTATGCATAATTAACTTAGATACATTTAATGAATATATTGGACTTACTATTTTAGTTATTCCATTACTTGTATATGGATATTTGGTAGATTCGAGACAAGCAAAAATATCTGCTATAGTCTTATATGGATGTAGAGTACTCACTTGGGACAATATCAATTATCCAATCGCGTTATTCTTCGTGATAGCAGTATTTGCGCTGTTCCTTGTGTTCCTTTATAAATGGGCAGGACAGTATCATATAGTCTTTAAACTGGTGCCATATTGTTTCTTTATGGTAGGACTTCATATGTGCGTACTATTAATGGGAGAGGAGCTTGAATGGGACTTTGAAATATTAATGCCGCTACTTATGCTTGTGGCAGGAGTAATTAACTTCCTTTCTGTAAAGACGCCATTTAAGGAAAATGTTCTCACAAAAGAAGAAGAGCTTCCAGTGACAATAGTTTCCTATGTCATAAATGCATGCCTGATGCTAGAGGCGACAATCCTGATGTTCGCTATAGATGATGATGTAATGCATGTTATGGTTGTGCTTATGGCAATACTTCTATTTGTAATTAATTCCTACAATCTGTTGAAGGATAGACAGGCCTACAAATCAATATATGTTGGGATTAAATTCACAATTCTTCTTATATGTATTTTGGCATCGTTTGGAGCGCCAAACTATGTGCTGAGTATTGCAGTATTTGCTTTGTCGGTTGGATTCATAATGCTTGGATTTAAGCTTCAGATTAAGAGTCTCAGAATATATGGACTCGTTACAACGATGATCTTCGCTATCAAGCTGATTATGTTTGATATAGCGTATGACAATATACTTGGAAATGCACTGAGCTTCTTCTTAAGCGGACTGATGTGCTTTGGAATAAGTGCACTGTATAGTGTAGCAGAGAAGAAAATGTCTCAGTGATTCTTAGCGGTTTCATCTATCGCCTCTTCGTAGCCCTTCAGGGCTGCGAATGGGGCGAATATTTTTGCCCTGTTTTCGATAGACATTTTAGGATGGCGCGCCTCGAATTCATCGCCGTCATGAATCGGACGCTGCTTATCTATTATATCTTTGTAGCTTTCAGAATAATCCGTTATCATGACTTGTGACCTCCTATCTGAGAATTACGCTCTCTGGTTGTGGCGCCATCGAGATAATTTGTTCCTTTCAGTATGGCATTCTTGCCATATTTATCCTGTATTTCGAGAAGAGCTCTTTGAAGACTTTTCTCCTGTTCTTCCTGCTCTATATCTGTGAAGAGATCAAGTTGTCGATACATTTCCACTTCTTTCTTAAGGTTGTTGGCGGAGATGGTTACTCTACGAACTGTAACTCCTTGCATAATAATCCTGTCAAAAAGTGCCAGCATTGCCTGCGTTATTTTCTGTGTTGAACTGGTATGCTCGCCGAAGTTTGCTGTTCCATGTGAAGGGACAGGGACCATACGCCCATAATAATCTATAGCAATGTCGCCATCGTATGTTCCGTTATCGACTGATTCGCGGTCGTAATTAATAGTAAGTGTGAAGGAGTCGGAAACGAAGCCCTTCTTCACCATATCGAGGACCAGAAGGTCCGTCATTTCACTAACTATGATCCTGGCCTTGTGAGTAGGATAAGGTTCCTGAAGTACCTGGCCGGAGGAGAGAGAATTAGTTGTCGGTTTGTAGCTCTTAATGTACTTAATCTCAGTTGGCTCTATTCCCCATGCATGGTCTATAAGAATCTCCGCATCAACACCAAAGATTTTATAGAGATATTCTTCGTTGTAGAGACTTTCCCTGGCGAGTTCCCCCATAGTTCGGATGTTAAGCTTGGCAAGTCTTCTGGCGGTGCCAGGGCCGATTCTCCAGAAGTCAGTGATAGGCTTATGTCCCCATAGGAGACGACGGTAGGACATTTCATCCAGTTCGGCTATTCGTACGCCGTCGCTGTCCGCATCCATGTGCTTTGCAACGATATCCATGGCAATCTTGGCCAGATACATATTTGTGCCGATTCCAGCGGTGGCTGTGATTCCGGTCTTCGATAAAACGTCCTTTATCATTTTGATTGCAAGCTCATGGGCGGTAAGCCCGTAGATTTTCAAATAGCTGGTTGCGTCTATGAAAACCTCATCAATACTATAAACATGTATATCCTCGGCGGATATATAATTGAGATAAATGTTATATATAGCGGTGGAAAACTCAATATATCTAGCCATTCTTGGAGGCGCAATAATAAAATCCACGTGTTTACCCGTGCGCTTCTCGTAGTCATCTAGGACCTTCTTAGCCTCAAAGAGCCTGGCTCTGCCAGATATTCCGTAAGCCTTAAGGGAAGGCGAAACGGCGAGACAAATGGTTTTGTCTGTTCGTGACTCATCGGCAACCACAAGATTTGTGGTAAGGGGATCCAGACCACGCTCAAAGCATTCTACAGATGCGTAGAAGGATTTCAGGTCGATTGCGATAAATTGTTTAGTATTATTTTTGTTCATTTCCACCTCGCTTTTTCAGTGTACATCCTTACTTTGTTACGTGCAAGTTTTTCATGTATGTGGTATAATTAACCGGGGTTTAATGTGAAGGTAGATGGAGTGAGATTCCATGGGCAACGTGCAGATACAGTTATGCGGACTCATTTTTGATCTGCTTCTTATTTTTTTCGTTTTACGACATGAAAGTGTAGGACTATATAGTGAGAAGATATTTAAACAGTGTGTGATTGTCTATACATCATGCATAGTTTTAGATATCCTTTCTTGCGTTGCAATTATGAATGACGAGAGAATCCCTGGATTCCTTGTTATCCTATCTTGTAAGGCTTATCTTGTGAGCCTTGCCCTTTCCGCTTTTTACGGCTTCCTGTATACCTATAATGATGTTAAAAGACTTAGAGAAAACTTCAGCTTCCAGGTTGGAACTCTTGGTGCTGCTCTTATAGGAATACTCTTTATATGTGTACTTCCAATCAATTATCTATATGATGGAAAAGACATTTTATATAGCTATGGCTATTCAGCAATAATGACTTATATAGTTACGATGGTATATATCGTATCAACCGTTGCGATTACATTTTTCTATGGAAAGCAAATGAATCCACATAGAAGAAATGCAGTTAGAGCCTGGATGATAATTGAGTCAGTTATGGCAGTTATACAGTTTATCTTCCCTGAACTTCTACTTGTTGGCTTTGGCTCAGCTCTTGGAATGTACATTCTGTACTCTGAGCTGGAAAATCCTGAGGTATATATTGATAGAGCCATAGGCTGCTTCTCTGAGGAGACATTTAAGAAATACATTACACAGGAATATGAACTGAGAAAACCATTTTCGGTAATCTTTATTTGTAATGAAAAAGAGTGGAAGGTCGGCGACGAAACAGAGAAGAGGATACTTGTCGAAATGTCTGAATTCCTGAACTCTTTTGGATACTCAAAGCTGTTCAAGATAGCTAATAATGATTTTGCACTGGTTTATGATAAAAACGAAAAGGAAATGAATGAGATAGAAAGCGCGGTAAATCTGGATGTAATCCGTCAGAGATTCGAGGTTTCATGGCCAGAACTCTCTAGAACGAAGTTTCTATACATGCCGGATGGACATGTTACATCATCAACAGAGGAGTTCCTTTTGGGATATCTGAGAAATCGAGATCTGTTTGAGCAGGGCGAGGATATGAGACTTATTGATGAAGAATCAGTGAATCAGATCCGAGAGTTTAACAGTATGGTCGTTGAGATTGGTAAGGCACTTGAGGAGGATAGGATTCAGGTTTATTACCAGCCTATATTCTCTCTTGAAACTGAAAAGTTTGTGTCGGCTGAGGCGCTTGCTAGAATGGTCGAGAAAAATGGCAAGCTGATTATGCCTATGAGATTCATTCCTGTAGCTGAGGAAACCGGACTGATAGAACAGATAGGCGAGAGAGTATTTGAAAAGGCTTGTGAATGTATAAAACAGAATAACCTGAAGAGCAAAGGCATTGATTATGTTGAGATTAATCTATCGGTTACTCAATGTGAGAATCCGCTTCTGGCTACAAAGTTTCAAGAGATAATAAGTAATCATTCTGTTTCTCCAGCGGAGATAAATCTTGAGATTACTGAAAGCTCAACACTAAAGAGCAGAAATGTGCTGCTTAAAAACATGAACGATTTAATGAGATATGGATGCAACTTTTCACTGGATGATTTTGGTACTGGTGAGTCCAATCTGAATTATATAGTTGATATGCCGGTTAAACTGGTTAAGTTCGACAGAAACATGGTTCAGGAATATTTCAAAAATGAAAAAGCTAAGGTGGTTATGTCATCAGCAGTTAAGATGATCAAGAGACTTGGACTTAAGATAGTTGCTGAGGGTGTTGAGACAGAAGAACAGGTTAAAGAAATAAAAGATTTGGAAATAGATTATATTCAGGGATACTATTATTCAAAACCACTGTCTGAGAAGGATTTTATTAGATTTATAAATGATCATAATATGGTTAGCTGATGAAAAGTGTGAATTAATCTATTGGGAATCAAAGGGTGGTCGATAAAATGACCACCCTATTATGTTATAATGTACATGGTATTTGGTGAAGTGTTTTGTGATTTTGAAAGTAGAGTTATATAAAAGGAGAATGTGATGAAAATAATACATACAGCTGATCTGCATCTCGACTCCAGTTTGTCTCGTCACTTGGGGGATGAGAAGGCGAAGGAAAGAAGAAATGAACTGCTAGTTACATTTCAAAAAATGGTTAAGTACGCGGCGGACGAGGGCGTGTCAGCTATTATAATTGCAGGTGATTTGTTTGACACCAGGCGTATATCCGCGACTGCGAGAAATGCAGTTGTAACGACAGTGCAGGATCATCCGGATATAACATTTTATTATTTAAGGGGAAATCATGATGCAGGAAGCTTCATAGATGATGTTGAGAGAAAGTTTGGGGCGCTTCCTGATAATCTGCTTCTGTTTGGGAATGATTGGAAAACATATGAGCTGACTGACGGTTCAGATAGTGTAACAATAACAGGTGCCGAACTGAGTGCTGACAACAATATGAAGCTGGTTTCATCTCTTGTCCTTGATCAGAATAAGATGAATATCGTAACTCTGCATGGACAGGAGGCTTATTCCGCGTTAAAGAAGGATGCTGAGGTTATTCCTATTAAGGATTATAGAAATAGGGGGATTGACTACATGGCACTGGGCCACATACATTCTCCTTCTATAGAGAAGCTGGATAGCAGAGGCGTTTATTCCTACAGTGGATGTCTGGAGGGACGTGGCTTTGATGAGTGCGGACCTCGTGGTTTTAATCTGCTTACGATCACACGTAATGAATCGGGCGGTGAGAAGCTGGAGGTCGAGTTTATCCCGTTTGCGTCCAGAGTGCTGCATGAGATAAGAGTAGATGTTTCAGAATGTGATACTTCAGATGATGCGGTTAAGAAGATAAAGAGTGAAGTTCAGGAAAGAACCGTGCTTCCTGATGATTTACTCAGGATTCTTCTTGTGGGAGAGGTGTCTGTCGATGCAGATATCGATGCTGATTATATTAAGAAGAAGCTGGATGAGGATTATTATCTGGTTCAGGTGAAGAATAAGACTAAAACCTTTATTGATTTCTCCAGCTTTGCAGCGGATATGACTCTTAAAGGTGAGTTTGTCAGGATGATTCAGGAGGAGCAAACTTCTGGTAATCTGACAGATGATGAGGCGGCGGAGATTATCAAAACAGGCATAATGCTTCTTTCGGGAGAGGAGGTGCTGAAATGAATCTGATTAGTTGTCATATAGAGAATTTTGGCAGACTCTCTAATGTGGATTTTGATTTTAATAAGGGTGTTAATTCTATCCTTGAGGAGAATGGCTGGGGTAAAACTACCCTGGCGGCTTTCATAAGGTGCATGTTCTATGGGCTGATGGGAAGTAGGAAGAAGGAATATATAGAAAACGAACGTGCTCAGTACCAGCCATGGAATGATGGGTTCTTTGGCGGCGAGATTACATTTGAAGTTAGTGGCAAGACCTATATCATTAGAAGAAACTTCGGTAAGAAGGATAAGGATGCAACCTTCCAGCTGGTAGATGCCAGCACTGGGCTTGAGTCCAGGGATTATTCTGATAATATCGGAGAGGAACTCTTCGGTGTTGACCGTGCTTCTTTTATGAGGACATCCTTTGTGAATCATACTAGTCTGAGGTATGAGGGGATTAGTAGTGCTATCAGTGCGAAGGTTAGCTCTGTGTCTCAGCGAGGCGACCTTGAGAATTATGATAGGTCTGCAGATAAGCTTACTGCATATCTGAATGAGAATTCTCCTACAAGGAAGAGTGGTAAGCTCGCAAAACTAAATGAAGATATCAAACAGCTGGAATATGATTTGTCGGTTGAAGAGGACACCAGCAGAAGGATACAGGAGCTTCGCGAAAGGCGTGAGGAGGAGGAGAAGAAACTTCAATCCTTTGAGGCGGCAAATAGAAGTATCGGAGAATATAATAGACTGAAGAGTAATGCTGATGGACTGAAGTGCTCCATTGACAGTATGCCAGTAAGTGGTAATGATAGGCTGGAGGAACTGGACAGGCTTTTTGCAAATGGAGTTCCAGTGGAGTCTGAGGTGCAGGAGCATATAGGACTAAATAATAATGTCCAGAGTCTTGTTCAGAAAAATTCTTCTTTAGATACAATGCTTATTGATGAGACTAGAGCGATAGAGGCTGAGGAAGCGAGAATACAGGCATTTCAGATAGAAAATGATAAGAAGACAAAGAGTAAAAAGCTTGCTGGTATAGGCATGCTTGTTGCTGGAATAGTTTTGGCACTTACAGTGCTATTCTTGTCAGGGGCACTTAAAATAATTATTCCTGTTTTGGGTGCGGCACTAATTATCTTCGGAATAGTAGTATGCATGAAGGCTGGAAAGTCTTCGCTTCCTACAGAAGGAGTGGATAAGAGTCGTCTGAATAATATAAAAAAGGAAATACAAACCAACGAAACGGAGATAGCTAAGTCTCAGGAGCAGGTGGCGGCATTTCTTGGCAGATTCGATATGGAATACGGAAATGATGCTGAGGCGCTTCTCTACAGTATTAAATCTAAGGCTGAAGAATTCGAAAGCTTAAAGAGGGGGAAGCGTGAGTATGATTCTAAGATAGCTGAGATGAAGGCGGCTTATAATGAGGCGTTGGTGGAGCTGAATGAATACCTGGGGGCTCATCCTGAACTGGCAGGAGATGGCGCTAGTCATAACGAGATTACTACAGGTATATCTGAGACTCAGGCAAATATAGCTGCTTACGATAGACAGTTGGATGAGGCTATGGAAAAGCTTGACGAGCAGGAAGAAAAGAAGGACAGACTTGCTGCAATGAAGGAAGAAATGGCTGAACTGAAGGAGCATTACGATCTGGTCAAGAAAACTTCCGAGTATCTGCGTCTATCTAAGGAGAGGTTTGTGGCAAGATTCATGAGCCCTATCATGACAAGCTTCGAAAAGTATCACAAAATTATGGTGGGTACGGATGCGAAGGATTTCATTATAGACGCGAATATGGATATATCTAAGAAGGAAGAAGGACAGTACCATGATATAGAAGCACAGAGCGAGGGCCTGGCCGATATGCTTGGACTTTGCATCAGGGTAGCACTTCTGGATACTATGTATACAAAAGAAAAACCATTTATAGTTATGGATGATCCTTTCTCCAACATGGACGAAGCTAAGATAAATGGTGGTAAGAGGTTCTTAGATGAGATATCCAAGGAATATCAGGTTATATATCTAACTTGTCATAAGAGCAGACTTTAATTAATATGTTTAATTCTAAGGAGAATACTATAGGAGGAAAACAATGAATATACCTAACGACCCAATAATGCTGATGAGCTTTCTCAATACCCAGCTGAGAGATAATTACAGCTCTCTTGAAGATTTGGTGAAGAGCAATTCTCTGGATCAAAAAGAAATAGAAGAAAAACTATCTAATGCTGGCTATCACTACGATGTCGAAAGAAACCAATTCGTAAGATAAAACCAGTGAGTAAATAAGAACCGTCCCTATATACTCGTATGTAAAAAGGAAATATCTTGCGAAATGGTGTGAAATCATTTATAGTATCAGTTGGACTTTGAGTTAACTAACCTTAACTTTAAATACATATGATAGAAGGAGATATAATCTAATGAGTAAGAAACCAGTAGTATTAATGATACTAGATGGATACGGTGAATCTGATATTCAGGATTCAAATGCAGTTGCATTAGCTAAGACTCCTGTTATGGATAAGCTGAAGGCAGAGTGTCCATACCAGAAGGGTTTTGCTTCAGGTTTGGCGGTTGGCCTTCCTGATGGTCAGATGGGTAATTCAGAGGTAGGACATATGAATATTGGTTCAGGCCGTATCATATATCAGGATCTCACACTTATAACAAAGTATATTGAGGATGGAGAATTCTTCAAGAATGATGAGCTTCTTAGAGCTATCAATAATTGCAAGGAGAAGGGTTCGGACCTTCACCTTTGGGGACTTCTTTCAGATGGTGGTGTTCATAGCCACAATACACATCTCTATGCAATACTTGAGATGTGCAAGAGAGAAGGACTTGAGAATGTTTACATTCACCCATTCTTTGACGGAAGAGATACACCTCCTGCATCAGGAAAGGATTATCTCCAGGAGCTTGTTGATAAGACAGTTGAGATTGGCGTAGGTAAGGTTGCTTCTATGAGCGGACGTTATTACGCAATGGATAGAGATAATAACTGGGATAGAGTTCAGAAGGCTTATGACTCTCTTGTAACAGGAGAGGGTATCAAGGCAACTGATCCTATAGCTGCTATGCAGGCTTCCTATGATGAAGGAGTAACAGACGAGTTCGTAATCCCAACAGTTATTACAGATGAAGCCGGTAATCCACTTTCACTTGTTAAGGAAGGAGATTCAGTTATTTTCTTCAACTTCCGTCCTGATAGAGCAAGAGAAATAACTAAGGCATTCTGCTTTAAGGATGAGGATATCGCTGCTCAGGATGGCGATGCATCAGATAGCAAGTCTATTAAGTCTCTAAAAAGAGCTAATGGATATATGGATATAACATATGTTTGTTTCAAGGATTATGACGAGACTATTCCTAACAAGTTCGTTGCTTTTAAGAAACAGGAGATCACAAATACATTTGGTGAGTATCTTGCTAAACTTGGAATGAAGCAGCTGAGACTTGCAGAGACAGAGAAATATGCTCACGTAACATTCTTCTTCAACGGAGGACTTGAGGAGCCTAACAAGGGCGAGGATAGAATACTCGTTAATTCACCTGCAGTTGCAACATATGATCTTCAGCCTGAGATGAGCGCTCCGGAAGTTGGAGAGAAGCTTGTAGCTGCTATTAAGTCAGACGAGTATGATGTGATCATTATTAATTTTGCTAACCCGGATATGGTTGGTCACACAGGTGTTCTCGAGGCTGCAATTGCAGCAGTTGAGACAGTAGATAAATGTGTGGGAGATGCTGTTGAAGCTGTTAAAGAAAAGGACGGAGTTCTCTTTATCTGTGCTGATCACGGAAATGCTGAACAGATGAAGAATTATGAGACAGGCGAGCCACACACAGCTCATACAACAAACCCGGTTCCATTTATCCTATACAACTATGATGAGAACTATACTCTTAAAGAAGGCGGAAAGCTTTGCGATATAGTTCCTACACTTCTCGAAGTAATGGGGCTTGAGCAGCCGGCTGAGATGACAGGACAGTCACTCCTGGTTCGTAAGTAGATAGATATTCTTGTAGAAATAGCCAATTAAAATAGGCGAGCAAAAATAGGGACGGTTCTAATTTACTCATTCTCTTGTGAGAACGAGTAAATTTAGAACCGTCCCATTTTGCTCACCTGAGTAAATTAGAACCGTCTCTTTTTTGTTTACTACTGCCAGCTTGCAAAAAAACAATATTTTTGGTATCGTACTAGGTAATGTTGTACATTAAAACGAATCGAGGATACGAATATGGAAACTAAGCAACGAAATACCTTTTCTGGATCAATTGGATTTGTTCTTGCTGCTGCAGGAAGTGCAGTAGGACTGGGGAATATATGGAGATTCCCTTATCTGGCAGCAAGAGGTGGCGGAGGTTTATTTCTTGCAATATATCTGATTCTAGCGCTGACTTTTGGTTACGCTATGCTGACTACAGAGGTTGGTATAGGTCGTAAGACAAAGCAGAGTCCACTCACGGCTTATGGTGAAATGAAGAAGGGCTGGGGTTGGCTTGGCGTAATAGCGAGTATAGTTCCATTTATAATAATGCCTTACTACTGCGTGATTGGTGGATGGGTTCTGAAATATTTTATAGTATTTGCCACAGGTCACGGCGCTGAGGCAGCTGAAGATGGCTTCTTTACTGGATTCATCACAAGTCAGTATGAGCCAATCATTATGCTCGTCATTTTCCTCCTGATATGTGCAGTTATTATATATATGGGAGTAGAAAGTGGTATAGAGAAGTTCTCGAAGATTATCATGCCTGTACTTCTCATCCTTGTTATTGGAATAGCGATTTATTCTTTAACCATCCGTCATACAGATGCTGACGGAACTGTTAGAACTGGACTTCAGGGCATGAAGACATATATTGTTCCAAGCTTAAAGGGCGTAACCCTTCAGAAGTTCTGTATGATAGTAATTGATGCGATGGGACAGCTGTTCTATAGCTTGTCAGTTGCCATGGGTATCATGGTTGCGTATGGTTCCTACGTTAAGGATGATGCGAATCTGGTTAAGTCAATCAATCAGATAGAAATATTCGATACAGCGGTAGCATTTCTAGCGGGAGTTATGATCATTCCGGCAGTTTTTGCTTTTACAGGTCCTGACGGAATGTCTGCAGGTCCTTCACTTATGTTTGTATCACTTCCTAAAATCTTTGCTGAGATGGGTGTGATTGGAAATGTAATCGGCGCGTTATTCTTCGCAATGGTTCTTTTTGCAGCAGTAACCAGTGCTATGTCAATTCTAGAAGCTATCGTTTCGGGACTTATAGATAAGTTCAAAATGTCAAGACATAAGAGTACTGTTCTAGAGACTGTAACAGCGCTTGTTCTTGCTATTATTGTTTGTTTAGGTTACAATATTTTATATTTCGAGGTTAAGTTGCCAAATGGCTCAATTGCGCAGATTCTAGATATTATGGACTATATCAGTAACAATATTCTTATGCCGGTTGTTGCTATTGCATCATGTATTTTGATCGGTTGGGTACTAAAGCCACAGATTATTATAGATGAGGCTCAGAAGAATGGTGAGAAGATGAGACGTAGAGGACTCTACGTTGTTATGATCAAGTTTGTATCACCTATACTTCTGCTGGTTCTGCTCTTAATCTCTTTAGGAATCCTTAAGTTTAAGTAATTAGTGAAGGAAAAGGAAGTATGCAATTAAAATCAGATAACGGACCAAATGAAGGAGTAAATCCATCGGTACCAAATAATACCGAATCAAATTATTCGGGAAGTGGCGGATATTATGATAATATCGCACAGCCTTCTCAGAATACATATCAGGGCGGTCAGTCCCCATATCGAGGTGGACAAAGCCCATACCAGGGAGGGCAACCTCCATACCAAAGTGGACAACCTACATACCAGGGAGGACAGCCTCCATACCAAAGTGGACAACCTACATACCAGAGCGGGCAACCTACATATCAGCCCACAGTTCCAGCCAAGAAGGGAATTAATCCTTTATTTATTATAATTCCTATTTTAGTTATATTTGCTTTCGTTGCCGGATCTCAGTTCAAGAAGATATTTGGCAAGGCCAACTATATACCTGGTACTGTTGAAGGCTCTAAATATACAAATGAGTATTTTGGAATTCAGGCTGAGTTCGGTTCTGGTTGGGAAATAACTCGTGAGGTTGATGATCCTGAGAAAGTAAAGGAAACTCTCAATAAAAAGCAGGCAGTTAGCGAACTGTATGCTAGTCAGAAAACAAGTATTGAGCTTATGGACATTACAGTTACTCAGACTCCATATAATGTAAAAGAGTCTGGTGCAAATGTCGAAAAGATGATGAGTGGTTTCAAGGATCAATATGTGGAGCAACTGGAAAGTCAAGGCTTTACTGTCGAAAGCATCACACAGGATAAGATGACTATAGCAGGTAAAACCTGTGATGGATTCTATATCACATGTTCAATGATGGGCACAAAGGTAAGTATAGTTCAGTTCTTTATGTTTAAGGGGAATTATGCTGCAGCCATTACTACTGGTTCGACATCAGAAGGAAAGGCTAAGCTTATAATAACAAATAATATAAAATCTATTGGGGAATAGACTATTATTTGAGAAGGGGTTATGGTGATTGATATGAAAACAGAGGCATCTATTGAAGAATTACGTCGTATTGGCAAAGTATTAGAGGAGAAGGATACTACAAATGCGGCACTATGGTTAAACCAAGAATCCTTTGGTGTTGCTTACAGATTCATGCTCAGATATATCCGCAGCTACAGAAGTGTAGCATATAGAGCATTAGTTACTCTGAATCAAAAGGATGAATCGATTGGAGTAGAAGATTTTGTTAGAATATCTGATGAATTTGGAAGAGTCATCAATCACTCTTTAAGAAAAAGTGATGTGATGATGCAAAGTAAACCAAATCAGTTCTTTCTGCTTCTTCCTGAATTGTCAGAGGAGAATATCGAGTCTGTATTTGCTCGTATCAGAAATGAGTGGAAGAAGACTGATTATTACGACAAGACTACTATAAGATTTGATGCAGAGCTTGTTAAGAGCGTCGAAGAGGTAGTGGAAGATAAGCGTGATTATGGTCGAGTGAATATCGTTCCATATAATTATTTTGATAAGAAAATAGATGAATAATCAGAAGCCCCCTTAATTATTAGGGGGGCTTTTTGTGTTTTAAATAAATTTTTTTAAAAACCATGCAACAGTTTGGGCTATAACGAACACTATAGAGTTATAAGCTTATAAATCATGGCCAAGAAGGAGAAGTATTATGGATGAAAAGGAAAGGATGAAGGCATTAGTTAGTCAGGCTAGAATGGGTGATGCTCATAGTTTTGCTGCACTATATGAAATGCTTTATCAGGATCTATATAGAGCGGCGCTCTATACATTAGGCAATCCTGATGATGCAGAAAATGTAGTAAGTGACACAGTTATGGACGCTTACTCAGGACTTACAAAGCTTAGAGATGATAGTGCATTCCGTGGTTGGATATTCAAAATATTAGATAATAAATGTAAGAGATATTTGAAGGACTATGTAAGGAGACGGGAGACTCAGTCGGCTGTTCCGGTAGAGGACATGGCAGAAACACTTCCTACAAATGGAAATGTCATACAGGGCGCTGAGAATAGAACGATGATTCAAGATGCATTTTCGGTTCTAAACGAGGAGGAGAAGAGAATCGTAACCATGACGGTTTACGGTCAGTATGACAGTGGCGAAATTGCCACGATGATGGGTATTAACAGAAATACCGTCAGGTCGAAATATTCGAGGGCACTTTTGAAGATGCGTAACAGACTTGGAGGTCAAGCGTAGACCTGATTTTTGTAGAATGTAAGGAGGATATATCATGGATAATAGAGATAAGATCATCGAAGATCAGATGAGGAATAGTAATGAAATGATTCCTGAATCTCTTAGATCAGATAATATAGAGAAAAAACTGGCAAGTATGACCATTGAAGAAAGGTATAAGAGAAGTCAGAGTGAAGATATACCTGACGAAGTAGCTGCTAAACCTAAGAAGGGTAAGGGGAAGGTTGTTATTCCTCTTGTGCTTGCAGCTTCACTTCTGGCAGTGTTTGGAATAGGTGTTGCACTCGGTGTGAGTGGCAACAGAAAAACAAATGATGATAACACTCCAGGTATATTTGGCAAGAAAGATAATGACAAGGATAAAGACAAGGACAAGGATAAGGGTGGACTGTCATCAATCTTTGGTGGCGATGATGAAAACTATGATGAGGTTTATAGCTATTTCAAAGCCTATAAGGATCATATGGATAGTATCGTATATGAGGATGTTGTTGATTATGAAATGGTAGAAAGTGCTGAGGCTGATGAAGCACCTGCAGGTGACTCAGCAAAAAGCGACAGCACAAGTAGTAAACAAACGTTAGCAGGTACGACTACTGCAGGAACTAATGAAGAAGATGTTGAATTCACAGATACAAATGTTCGTACAGAAGGTGTTGCAGAGGCAGATATTGTTAAGACAGATGGTAAGTATATCTATGAATATGATTCAATGACAGAACATCTGGTTTTCTATAGCGTAAATAATGGAGAAATAAAGAAGGAAGGAACAGTAAATGTTCTGGAGGATGATTATCACTTCATCGAAATGTATATATATGGTGACAAACTCGTTCTTGTTGGAACAGAGTCAGAATCGTCTTCCTATTATTGGTATGATAGTAAAGCGTCAACCTATGTTGCAGTATATGACATCAGTGATAAGGGAAATCCTGAGCTTGAAGATACCTTCGTACAGGCAGGTGGATATTATACATCCAGAATGGTTGATGGAAAACTCTATACATTTTCTAAGAAGACTTTCAATGTAGATGATATTGAGAAGAAGGATTATGAGACATATATTCCTGAAGTTGATGGCAAGCTGGTTGATAATGATGATGTATATATTCAGAAGGATACATATAATACTACATTTGTAGTCATTACATCTATTGACATAGATAAGATGAAGTATGTAGATAAGATGGCTGTGCTTGGCGGAAGCAATGTAGTATATGTGAGTGCTGACAATATTTATCTCACAGACATGAATTATAACTGGGTTGACTACACATATAAGGATGAGACTCTTATAGCAAGGATATCATACGATGATGGTAAGATGGAATTCGAATCTAAGGGACATTTTCCGGGCTACTTGAATGACGACTACAGCATCGACGAGTATGATGGAAAAGTCAGACTTGTAACTACATATAGAGATGCGGATTATCAAAGATACAATGCGCTATATGTTCTGGATGATGAACTCAGCAAGGTCAGTGTAATAAAGAAACTTGCAGAGGGTGAGTCAATCAAGTCAGCAAGATTCATGGGTGAGACAGCATACTTTGTAACCTTTAAGAACAGGGATCCACTCTTTGCAGTAGACCTTTCCGACCCTGAAAATCCAAGAGTTACAGACTATCTGAAGATTCCAGGCTTCTCAGCATATCTTCATCCATATGGAGAGAACAGACTTCTCGGAATAGGCTACGATGCAAATGAGGAGAATGGCTGGACAAAGGGACTCAAGCTTACAATGTTTGATACAAGTGATCCATATAATATTAAGGAACTGGATACAATGCTTCTCAATAATTACAGTGATGCATCAGTTCTTCAGGATAGAAATGCATTTATGTTCAATGGTAACGATGGAACATTTGGTATATCAGCAGTTTCAGACTGGGGATGGCTCATTGGTGATGATGATGAAATAAGCTGGGCTGAAGAATACTATGGAGAAGACTTCGTTGATAGTCTGGAGAAAGACATGGACGGATCCTACTACATGGTATTTGACTATGAAGAGGGCGAAGGCTTCGAAACAAAGATGCTAGAAAAGCTTGATGATGACATATATTCAGTAGGAATGAATGACGTCAGAGGTATAGTAATTGGCGATTATCTCTACGTAGTATCTACTGGAGTTGGAATAAAGTCCTATGATACGACAGATTATGAATTAGTCAATGAATGTGATTAACAAAAATGCCCAACTAATCGGCTGATTTTATAACAATTTTAACGAAAATATTTTTGCTCCTTACTTAATGCAAACTAGTGTGTTAAGATAGAAGTGGACGGTTATGGCCAAAGAATTGTGCCAAGAAAATGTTATAATATGCAAATGATTAGAGGAGTGTTTGGAATGTTTGATGTAGGCGATTTTATTATCTATGGTAGTAATGGTGTCTGCAAAGTTACAGATGTTGGTCCTATGAAGATGCCTGGCATCCCAAAGGATAAGATGTATTATACAATGGTACCTTGCTATATACGTGACAGCGAGATCTTTACACCTGTAGATAATGAACGAGTGGTAATGAGAAAGGTGATGTCAAAGGATGAGGCTGAGGATTTTATAAGCAGCATGCCTGACATCGGAGAACTGGAAATAATTGAAGAGAAGAAGAGGGAGCTGGAATATAAGCAGGCTGTTCTGACATGTGATCCTACGGTTTTGGTAGAGCTTATCAAGACTATACAGATTCGAATGGATGAGAGAATAGCAGAGGGCAAGAAGGTTACCTCCTCAGATTCGAAATATTTCCACCTTGCAGAGGACAGCCTGTATGGAGAGCTTGCTATATCGCTTGATATGGAAAAGGACGAAGTAAAGGACTATGTTAAGAACAAGGTAATTGCAGGTTGAGTTTATATGCATTATAATTAGAAGTCGGTAGTAGTTTTACTGCCGACTTTTATCTTTTTCGGAGATTAATATGGAGAAGAATGACATTTTCACTATAAAAATCGAAGATATGTCAGATGATGGAATGGGGATAGGTCACATCGATGGAATGGCGGTGTTTGTGAAAGATACTGTGGTCGGAGATGAGGCTGAAATTAAGATTGTTAAGGTTAAGAAGAGCTATGCCTTCGGAAGACTTAGACAGATACTTACACCATCGTCTTATAGAATAGAGCCAGTATGCCCTGTTGCGAGACAGTGCGGTGGTTGCACGTTACAGCATATTTCCTATGAGAAAGAACTGGAACTCAAGAAGGATAGAGTTATTAATTGCCTAAAGAGAATAGGTGGAATAGAGAAGCCGGAAGATTATCTGGATGAGGTTTCAGGTGGAGAGGCCTATAGATATAGGAATAAAATGCAGTTCCCTGTGGGCAGCAGAAAAACGTCAGATATATATGGTGGCAGAAATGATAATTTCGATGCCTTTAGCTGTCGCACAAATACAGTGCTTGGATTCTACGCGGGAAGGACTCATACTCTGATTCCGGTGGAGGACTGCCATATAGGACATCCAATTAATAAGAATATCATCAGAGCCGTTTGCCGATGGGCGGACAAATATCAGGTGAGTGTATATAATGAAGAGACTGGTGAGGGAACGCTGAGGCATATTCTTACAAGGGTTGGGTTTGCAACTGGAGAGCTGATGGTATGTATCATTACATCTACTCAAAGGGTCGATAATCTTGACAAGCTTGTCAGCATGCTGGCGTCCGAAGTCGACAAGTACAATTCTTGCGATGACAATGTATCTCAGATACTTCTTAAGTCTGTTGTAATGAATGTAAATAGAGACAGAACTAATCGAATACTGGGGGATAAGACCATACTTGTAAATGGACAGAACTATATTACGGATCTTATTGGTGATGTAAAGTTCCATATATCTGCTGAATCCTTCTATCAGGTAAATCCTGAGCAAACGGCAAAGATATATGGTAAGGCGTTGGAATATGCTGCGCTTACTGGCAAGGAAATAGTTTGGGATATGTATTGCGGTATCGGAACCATTTCACTTTTTGTTGCGCCGCATGCTAAAAAGGTGTATGGTGTTGAGATTGTTGGAAGAGCTATTCAGGATGCTCACCGAAATGCTGAGATAAATGATATAGAGAATGCAGAGTTCTTTGTTGGAAAGGCTGAAGAGGTTGTTCCGGACTGGTTTGAAAATAGAGTCGGAGACTATGATACTGATGAAGCAAAAATACGAAAGCAGGTGGATGTGGTAATAGTAGATCCACCACGTAAGGGATGCGACGAGAAACTGCTGGATACTATTATAGAAATGAAGCCGGAAAAGATGGTATATGTTTCGTGCGACCCGGCAACTCTTGCAAGAGATATAAAGAGGCTTACGGAGAAGGGCATGAACCTGGAGAAGTTCTCTGTATATGACCAGTTTTCACGCAGTATGCATTGTGAAACAGTTGCGTTACTTAAGAGATAAGGGTTACAGGTATTAATGATTCGGGGGAATAATTAATATTAGAGGCGATATAAATGGATAAATTGGAAATTCTGAGGAGCATAGCGATTATAATAATCACAGCTAAGGGCTTTGGACTTATAGCTAGAAAGCTTAAGGCACCTCAGGTTGTAGGAGAGATAATAGCAGGTCTGATCCTCGGACCGAGCCTACTGAAATGGGTAGAGCCAAGCGATTTCATTTCCGGAGTTGCAGAGATAGGTGTAATACTTCTTATGTTCAGTGCAGGTCTTGAGACGAATCTGACCCAGCTTAAGAAGACCGGTGCGAAGGCTACTCTTATAGCTTGTTCGGGGGTTTTTGTTCCTCTCATAGGTGGAACTCTCCTGTATTTTTGTTTCTATGATTTTGCCCCTGTGGGATCAGAGGAGTTCTTCAAGGCTGTATTTATAGGTACTATTCTTACTGCAACCTCAGTTAGCATAACGGTCCAGGCACTTAAGGAGCTGGGTAAGCTTACAGATGAAGTCGGAACTACAATTATGAGTGCGGCTATAATAGATGATGTTATAGGAATACTTGTTCTAACGATTGTCATAAGCTTCAGAGATCCTAGCAGTAAGATAGGTGATGTAGTTCTTAGAACCGTTGGATTCTTCATACTGGCTATTATTGTTGGAATAATCCTTTATAAGATAATGGAGTGGGTTGATAATAGATATCCTCACACACAGAGAATTCCAATTATTGGTCTGGCGCTGGCGCTGGCACTCTCATATATAGCTGACAGATTCTTCGGAATAGCTGATATCACAGGTGCATATGTTGCAGGTATTATTCTAAGCTCACTTAAGGACTCTAAGTATATCGACAGAAAAATGGATGTTAATTCATATATGATATTTGGTCCGGTATTCTTTGTTAGTATAGGACTTCAAACTGATCTAAAGAGTTTGGATATGTCTATACTTTTGTTCTCCATTGGCTTTGTTCTGGTGGGGCTTCTGACTAAGATTATTGGTTGCGGACTTA
The DNA here is from genome assembly GCA_946414825.1 of uncultured Lachnospiraceae bacterium. Lineage (GTDB taxonomy): Bacteria > Bacillota > Clostridia > Lachnospirales > Lachnospiraceae > Eubacterium_Q. Next base: position 6,193 of record CAMKQB010000012.1, on the reverse strand, counting down.
TGTCCAGACTATGTGGTTATAAGGGCATAGACACCATGAAGATTGGAGTCGGAATGATGACGAGAGGCGAGGTGGCGCTTATCGTTTCTAAGAAGGGGCTTGAGGTAGGAATGATTGATAGTAAATACTTCACATCAGTTATTCTTCTTATAATTGTGAGCTCAATACTCACTCCGGTTATACTTAAGCTCCTGTATTCAAATAAAACTGAGTCAGAGCCTATTGCGGAATAGAGTTAGAAGCTAAGATACATTTAAACGAATAATAAAAGAAGGATTATCATCTACGCCTTATGCATAGTGATAATCCTTTTTTGATTTTTATGAAATGTTTGACGATTACATTTTCTCTGGTTCTGGGTAATCAACGCCCTGGGTATCTACAGTGACAGTCTTCATAACCTGTGGTGTAATAGGCTTGTCAGCCCAACCTGTTTTAGTTGTTGCTATTCTATCTACTACATCCTGTCCCTCTGTCACCTTTCCGAAGGCAGCGTAGTCGCCATCAAGATGAGGAGAATCAGCATGCATAATGAAGAACTGTGAACCGGCACTGTCAGGCATCATTGAACGAGCCATAGACAGGACTCCAACAGAATGCTTAAGGTCATTTGCAAAACCGTTAGAAGCAAACTCTCCCTTGATGCTATAGCCTGGACCACCTGTTCCACGTCCGTCGGGATCTCCACCCTGAATCATGAATCCGGGAATAACTCTGTGGAATACCAGTCCGTCATAAAATCCCTTCTTGATAAGAGAAATAAAGTTGTTTACAGTATTTGGCGCAATTTCTGGATAAAGCTCCGCTTTTATCACGCCGCCATCTTCCATTGTAATGGTTACTATTGGATTTGCCATTAGTAAGTCCTCGCTTTCATAAATGTATATTAAAGACTATAAACTGTGGCTGATTATATTTCAAGAAAAAAAACTTTATGTTATAATAGGAATACGTTTTGTTTCGGAATATAAATAATAGAGGAGGATTACAATGTTAGAGTCAAGACCAGATAATATGGAACGTATAACAACAGAAGAGCAGGCGAATGCATTTATTTCAGATCAGATAGAGAAAATGCAGGCTCAAATAGGAGATAAGAAGGTTCTCCTTGCACTTTCGGGTGGAGTTGATTCATCAGTTGTTGCAGCGCTGCTGATTAAGGCTGTGGGACGTCAGCTCGTATGTGTTCATGTAAATCATGGACTTTTGAGAAAGGGTGAGCCGGAGCAGGTAATCGAAGTATTCGGAAAAGAGCTGGGAGCAAATCTGGTATATGTAGATGCTACAGACAGATTCCTGGATAAGCTGGCAGGAGTTACAGATCCAGAGCAGAAGCGTAAGATAATAGGTGGAGAATTTATAGAAGTCTTCGCAGAAGAAGCTAGAAAGCAGGATGGAATAGAATTCCTGGCACAGGGTACTATCTGGCCTGATATTCTGGAGAGTGATGCAGGAATCAAGGCACACCACAACGCAGGCGGACTTCCTGAAGATATGAACTTCGAACTGGTAGAACCGGTAAGAATACTCTTTAAGGACGAAGTCAGAGTAGTAGGAAAAGCCCTTGGCCTTCCTGATAATATGGTATATCGTCAGCCGTTCCCAGGACCGGGACTTGGAGTAAGATGTCCGGGAGCTATCACAAGAGACAGACTTGAAGCTGTCCGTGAGTCAGATGCAATCCTCAGAGAAGAATTCGAGAAGAATGGCCTTGCCGGAAAAGTATGGCAGTACTTTACTGTTGTTCCTGATTTCAAATCAACAGGCGTAAAAGACGGTAAAAGAACCTTCGACTGGCCATGTATCATCCGTGCTATCAACACAACAGACGTTATGGAAGTTACTGTAGAACACCTGTCCGATGAACTCATCGACCACCTGGTAAACCGTATCATCACAGAAGTCCCAGGCATCAACAGAGTCCTGTTCGACTATACACCAAAACCTCCAGCCACTGTGGAATATGAGTGATAACGAGCCAAACTCAGATATATAAACAGTTACCACGTAGTGGTCGCGAATAATGAAAGCCATGCCCACAAGCTTGCTTGCAAGGGCATGGCTTTTGTTATTCGTGAGTGTTGCGAAGCAACACTGTTTATATATCTGAGCTTGGCGACAACATACATCGAGACTATGGCTTAGCCATAGTCCCGATGAGTTATATCCGATGAGTTATTCCGTATTACGCATCAAGAAAAAACAATTAGAACCAATAATGCTATAATCCATATGTATAGTTCTACTTAGAAACAAGATATAGTGTGTTTTGTTATCACACATATAAAATGCAGTAAAATAGGGCGTTGCAATGGGTGTTAACAGGAATGTTAACACCTGTTGTCATATTGCAAGGGCTACTTGGTAGAGCTTTAAGCACCTAAATGTTACTCTTGATTCAACAAAAATAACCAAGGAGGAAAAGTTGATCATGAGTAAGATTAAAAACTTTTTAAAGAACATCAGTCCGTTAAACAATCGGACGGAAATGCCGATGATACTTTATATCATTAAAGTCATCATAATATTCTGGTTTGTAAAATTGGGGTCGGAATTAATAGGTGAAGCCATTGTCATTGGATTACATTTTATCTGTGGTAAGAATCCACTGAAGGGGGAAATGTTTGATCCGGGCACGATAATGCTGATAACGTATTATGGTTATGGCATTATGATTGGAGTAATGTTCCTTTACTGGAAATTGTTTCAAAAGAAGACTCTGGCTGAACTTGGGTTTACGAAGAAAGCCTGCGCATATTTTGTTGGTGCATTTGCGGGGCTAGTGCTGATAATTGTATCGGTTGTGTCAGTTGGGTTTACAGGTGCATTAACTTATCATGGTTTATTTAGTGATATAGATTATATCTACATATTACTTATGCTGGGTGGATTCATATGCCAGGGAACAATGGAAGAGGTGCTTTGCAGGGGGATTGTTTTGCAGCTTCTTAAGGATAAGACTAGGATTCCAGTTGTTGTAGGTGTTAGCACAGCTCTTTTTATTATCCCACATCTTGATAAAATGACGGAGGAAGGTGCAGGTATTATTATTATTGCAATAATCAATCTTATCCTTATATCAATTATTTTTTCACTTATTACACTACGAATGAATAGTATTTGGGCAGCCTGCGGGCTTCATACTATCTGGAACTTTACCCTATACAACATTCTTGGACTCAATCTGAGTGGGAATAATGGGGCAACGGCAGCAGTTTTAAATATGAGTTCAGAGGGAAGTAATGTATTAAATGGAGGTTTATATGGCATAGAAGCAAGTGCTGTTACTACAGTGGTACTTTCTACTGCATTGATACTATTCTACGCTGTCTCACGTTATACAGAGAAGTTTGTTGAAAACAAAGAGTTGCTGAACTAAAAATACTTATTTGTTATAATACAAAAGGAAAGGTGGTATAAAGATGGAGTTTAATAATAAACTTTATGAATTAAGAAAACAAAAAGGGTTTTCTCAGGAAGAACTTGCTAATCGGTTAAATGTATCGCGACAGACAATCTCAAAATGGGAGGTTGGCGAATCTACACCTGATATGGAAAATCTTGTGGCTATAAGTGAGCTTTTTGAAATATCTTTAGATGAACTTGTTCTTAATAAGGTACCTGAAGAAGCAGATACTTCTGCACAGGTTGTTAAATCTGAATTTTACAGTGATATAAAAGAAAATGTATTAACAGAAGAAAACAGGAAGAAGGCAAAAAAAGGATTAAAAATAGCTGCAATTGTATTGGGAATTATTGTCCTGATAGACTTAATTTCATTTGTTATTTATGTATTGATGAATGGATTTCCACACTGACATTGACATACAACAAAGGGGGCGATGTAGCTGGATACAAGAAAAGAAGCTCTTGAATTTGGCCTTTCATTTCCAGATACTTACCAAGATGCGCCATTTCATGATGATAACTGGCAACTTGTAAGATTTAAGGGGAATAAGAAGGCCTTTCTCTGGACTTATGAAAGAGATGGATTTATAAATCTGAATATTAAGGTTGATCCTGATATGGCGTATTTCTGGCGGTCGGCTTATGAATCAGTTATACCTGGCTATCATCAGAACAAGGACCACTGGAATACGGTAATCCTGGATGGTTCTATCCCTGATGAGGATGTGAAGCTGATGATAGAGGAGAGCTACAATCTGATTAGTGACAGCCCAACTAAAAGAATATATGAAGCGGTAAAGAAGATTCCATATGGAAAGGTTGCTACATACTCGCAGATAGCGAAACTTGCTGGTAATAGTAAAATGTCACGGGCGGTGGGAAATGCGCTCCATAAGAACCCAGATCCTGACATTATACCATGCTACAGAGTTGTAGATGCTAAAGGATTTCTGGCCGGGGGTTTTGCATTTGGCGGAGCCGAAGTTCAGGCAAAACTTCTCGAAGCTGAAGGAGTTGAGGTTAGTGATAATAAGGTTAATCTCAGCATATATCAATGGGATAATCATAAGTAAAAAATTAAGGATGGTGTGTATGAATGTTTAAATTGAAACATTAAGAGCAGAAGAAGAGGCAAAAACACTAAACCTGTCGGAGAATCTCTTTCACGAAGCACTTAAATACAAGCCGGAGAGCAAAGCTCGTTTTCATGTAAAAAATGACAAAGTCAAAGGTTATTCATTTCTTTATATCTGCCTCCTAAAATGATATAATTGTGTCGTAATTATGTAATATCTATTTTTTAAAGGGATAAACTTAAAGTGAAGGAAAAAGGGGGCTCATATGAATATAGATAATTTAGCGTTTGACCAGGTTGCAAATACTTTGGCAAAGCAGTTTGATAGCATGTATTATGTTGAAATAGAAACGGGAAACTTTATAGAGTTTTTCCATTCTGAGATGTTATCAGATCTTAACCTTACAGAGCAGGGAAGTGATTTCTTTTCGTTTTTATCTGAACAGGCGAAAAGAACTGTACATCCGGACGATCTTGATTATGTACTGAACCTGATAGACAGGGAAAAAATACTGAAAAAGCTGGAAGAAAACAATTCAAGTCTTATAGTTTTCAGGTTTGTGCTGGATGGGAAGATAATGCATGTTTGTCATTTCAGCATTTTGTGCGATGATAAGAAACATATACTGGGCTGTATCAAAAATATTGAGTCTGAGTTTATTGAAAGGGAAGAACAGGAAAAATTACTTGAATCCGCAGAACGCCTAGCTAGACTCGATGAATTAACAGGATTAATGAATAAAAATGCATTTTCAGAGCATGTAAAAGAAATAGATAGTGTGATAAACGGCGGTGATTATGATCCGGTGTTTGGCGTCATAATGTGCGATATAAATGATCTTAAACAAATTAATGATACAAGAGGACATAGCTTTGGAGATGAAGCTATACAAAAGGCATGTCGTATGATATGTGAGGTATTTGAGGATAGCTCAGTTTACAGGGTTGGAGGAGATGAGTTCGCTGTTATACTTAGTGGCGACGATTTTTCAAATCGTGAAAGCTTACTTGAGCTTTTGAAACAAAAATCTGCGGACAACGGACGTTTTAGAATCGGACCTGTAGTGGCCTGCGGTATGGCAAAGTATAATCCCGGGGTGGACAGAAGCTTTCAGGAAGTATACAATCGAGCTGATGGCCGCATGTATGCAAACAAGACCGAATTAAAAGCCGCTAATACTATGGGTGAAAAAAGGAAGCGTGAAGTGAAAAATCAGATGATTCCTGATGATAGAATGCGAAAGCTTGATAGACTGTATGGAGCTTTGCGCACTGTTGCCGGAGGTGGATATATATTTTTAACTGACCTCAAATATAATTTTTCCAGATGGTCCTTATCTGCGATTAGTGATTTTGGATTACCGACGGATTATATGTATGATGTCGAAGATATATGGAAGAATTGCATACATCCTGAGGATGTAAACAAATATGTTGAAGCCGTTGAGTCTGTTTTAGAAGGAACACCGGTTCTTTATTCTATAACCTATCGTGCCAGAAAGGCTGATGGTTCATATATAACGCTTAAGCCAAGAGGGTTTATTTTAAATGACAGCATGGGCGTGCCTGAATATTTTGGAGGGATAATGCTTCCGCAATAAAGAGAAGGAAAACAGGGGAATGATATGAATTATTTAGTTATTATGGCTTGTATTAGAGTATTGATCAATCAGGAGATTAAGAGATGCTGAAGTATTACACTGCTATATC
>CAMKQB010000011.1 GCA_946414825.1 uncultured Lachnospiraceae bacterium | reverse complement strand
CAAGATATGGTAAGCCAACTGACTTCATGTATTTCGTTGATTATATGCATGATCAGGGAATTGGTGTAATAATTGATTGGGTGCCGGCGCATTTTCCTAAGGATGAGCACGGTCTCGGAAGATTCGATGGTACACCACTATATGAAAATGCTGATCCGCTGAGAGGAGAGCATCCTCACTGGGGAACATATATATTTGACTATGGACGTAATGAGGTTCGTAACTTCCTTATAGCAAATGCTCTTTATTGGGCAGACAAGTATCATGTGGACGGTATCAGAATGGATGCGGTTGCATCAATGCTTTATCTGGATTATGGACGTCAGGGGGGAGAATGGAAGCCTAATAAGTTTGGCGGAAATGAGAATCTGGATGCGGTTGAGTTCATTAAGGAGCTTAACACTAAGATGAACGAGCTGTTCCCAGAGGTTATGATGATTGCGGAAGAGTCTACTGCATGGCCTATGATGACACATCCTGTTGAAGAGGGTGGACTTGGTTTCGACTTTAAGTGGAACATGGGCTGGATGAATGACTTCCTGAATTATATTAGCCTGGATCCATTATATAGAAAGTATCACCATAATGAACTGACCTTCAGTATGGTATATGCATATAGCGAGAAGTTTATACTTGTTCTGTCTCATGACGAGGTTGTTCATGAGAAGCGTTCAATGATAGAGAAGATGCCGGGAGGATATGAGGATAAGTTCTCAAATCTTCGTACTGCATATGGATATATGGCAGTTCATCCTGGTAAGAAGCTGCTATTCATGGGACAGGAATTTGCGCAGATGAAGGAATTTAGCGAGTCTTCAGAGCTTGATTGGTCGCTATTTGAATTCGATGCTCATAACTGTATCAGAGAATACGTGAAAGAGCTGAATAAGTTCTATAAGAGTGAACCTGCTCTATATGAGCGAGATGATGACCCGGAGGGCTTCCAGTGGATAGATCCAAATGATGCTAACAGATCGTTGCTTTCATTTGAGAGAAGAGGTAATAAGCCGGAAGATACGCTGGTTATCATATGTAACTTTACACCAGTTGATGTAAAGAATTATAAGCTGGCTGTACCTTCGGAAGGTAAGTGGAAAGAGATATTCTCCAGTGATCTTCCTAAGTTCGGTGGAGAAGGCCACAACAACAAGGTCGTTAAACAATCCAAGGCTGGCAAGGTAAATGATAGAAAGAACTATATATCAATTACAGTTCCAGCACTTTCAATTTCTATATTCAAAAAGAAATAAAGAGTATATAGGGACTATGCAAATAGGGACGTTTCTGTTTTGCACATATGCAAAACAGAAACGTCCCTATTTGCATAGTCCCCAATTTGCATATACTCATGTCTTTTATATTAATAATATGCTCTTGACACGTTTGATACAATGATAGTTAGAGGAAACTATCTAAGAGGAGGAAAAAGAGATGACAAAGATAGATATTATTTCAGGCTTTTTGGGCGCTGGAAAAACAACACTTATCAAGAAGCTTATTGGTGAAGCATTTAAGGGCGAACAGGTAGTACTTATAGAGAATGAGTTTGGTGAGATTGGTATAGATGGTGGCTTCCTTAAGGATGCTGGTGTAAATATAACTGAGATGAATCAGGGATGTATTTGCTGCTCACTTGTTGGTGATTTTGGCAAGGCGCTGAATCAGGTTGTTACAGATTATAAGCCTGACAGAGTAATAATTGAGCCATCTGGAGTTGGTAAGCTTAGTGATGTTATCAAGGCTATCCAGAAGGCAGGGGAGACAGTTGAGATTGCTCTTAACAGTGCAACAACTGTAGTTGATGTAACTAAGGCGAAAATGTATATAAAGAACTTCGGTGAGTTCTTCCTTAATCAGATAGAGGCTTGCGGAACAGTTGTTCTTAGCCGTACTCAGAATGTTGATGAGACCAAGCTTCTTGCTGCAGTTGATATGATCAAGGAGCATAATTCAGAGGCTAGAATAATCACAACTCCATGGGATGATATTACTGGTGAGATAATTCTTGATGCTATGGAGCATTCTTCATCTATAGAGGACATAATGAAGAACTTTAAGTATGATCCAGCAGTAGATGATGAAGAGCATCATCACCATCATCATGATCATGAGGAGCATGACCACCATCACGATCACGATGAGCATGACCACCATCACGACCATGATGAGCATGAACATCATCACGATCACGATGACCATGAGCATCACCATGATGAGCATGACCACGATCACGAGCATCATCATGAGCATCACTATGATGAAAACGGAGTATGCAGCTGTGGACATCATCACCATCATCACGATGCAGATGAAGTATTTACTAGCTGGGGTAAGGAAACAGCTCACAAGTATAGCGAAGACGAGCTGAAGGCTATCCTGGATAAGCTTTCCGTAGAAGAGGATAACGAATTTGGTATTATACTTCGAGCTAAGGGAATCGTTCCTGACAAGGATGGTAATTGGCAGGAGTTCGACCTTGTGCCAGGGGAGTACGAAGTAAGAGAAGGAAATCCTGACTATACAGGTAAGCTCTGTGTAATCGGAAGCGAACTTAAAGAAGATAAGATCGCAGAACTTTTCGGACTCTAAAAGTTTACAAAAGATGTCACTGGGGACGGGTCCCAGTGGCCTCATTTCACAAGAAGTTCACAAAAGTTGTCATTGGGAACCGTCCCCGTGGCATCAAAAGGAGAAATATGGTTAATAGAGAGGTTAAAGAGATTCCGGTATATGTCTTTATGGGATTTCTGGGTAGTGGTAAGACTACCTTTGCAATAGATACGCTTATTAAGCAAGGATTTACGGAGAGTACTCCGACACTTCTTCTCGCTTGCGAGGATGGAGAGGTGGAGTATGATGCGGAGGAGCTTGAGAAGGAGAATATCCATCTGGAGTTTATTAATGAAGAAACTCTGTCACAGGATCATTTGCTCGAGCTTGGTGCAAAGTATAATCCTGAAAATGTTATCGTAGAATATAATGGAATGTGGGAGCTGGATAGGCTCTTCCAGGTAAAAGTTCCAAATGGCTGGACAGTGGTTCAGGTTATCTCATTTGTTGATGCAACTACCTTTGATGTATATGTAAATAACATGAAGAAGATAATGATGGATCAGCTAAGAAATGCCGATATGATTATCTTCAACAGATGTGATGAGAATACTAAGACTGCGGAATATAGAAGAAGCATCAGAGCCGTAAATAGACGTGGCCAGGTTATCTTCGAGGATAAGTCAGGACGTCCGCTTCAGGTGGAGGAGGAAGTTATTCTTCCTTATGATCTAGAACAGCCTGAGATAGTTCTTGAGGAAGAAGATTTTGGTATCTTCTATATAGATGCAGCGGATAATCCAGATAAGTACCTAGGCAAGAAGATAAAGTTCAAGGCTCAGTTCCATAAGCCATCTAATTATGAAGACGGTGAATTCGTTCCAGGAAGATTTGCAATGACTTGTTGTGCGAACGATATAGCATTTATTGGCTTTAAGGCATATTACAAGGGTATTGCCGCATTTACGGATAGAGACTGGATAATTGTAGAAGGTACTATCAAGAAGGAATTCTATCCTGAGTTCCAGGGCGAGGGACCTGTAATTTATGCAGATAGTGTAGCGATAACAGGACCTGCTAAGGATGATCTTGTATACTTCAATTAATTAATAGTTTACATAATACGAAGAAATGACAGCTTTTGTAGCATAGTTCACAGAATCTATACAAAAGCTGTTATTTTTATGTTGTAAATCGAAGGTCCATTTCATAGAATAATTGTGACGCTCCTGAGAGACGGGAAATGGAGCAAAACAATGTATAGTAAAATCTTAAGCGGAACAGCTCTGGGAATTGATGGCATGATAATCACTGTTGAGACGGATATCAGCCTAGGAATACCAGGGCTAAATCTTGTTGGTTATTTGGCATCCTCTGTTAAGGAAGCAGGGGAGAGGGTCAAGACGGCAATGAAGAATTCGGGCATGCCTATACCTTCACGTAAAATAACTGTCAATTTATCTCCGGCGGATGTCAGGAAGGATGGCGCAGGCTATGACCTGGCTATCGCAGTAGGCATACTTTTATCTATGGAGATATTTCCTGAAAATGAAAAACTAAATAGTGATCTGGAGAATACTCTTATTATTGGAGAGCTGGGTCTGGACGGGAAGGTGTTGCCAGTAAGAGGTGTGCTTCCTATAGTCGATTACGCAGAGAAGCAGGGAATAAAGAGAGTTATTCTTCCTGATGAAAATGCAGATGAAGCTTCTTTTGTAAAGGGAATAGATATTATTCCAATACTAAGCCTTGAGGAAATGATAGGTATTATCAGTAGCGGAGTGTGGCCGGATACCTTTAAGCCAGAAAGGATAGATACATTTGACAGGACAGATACAGCGAATGATCTGGTAAATGTAAAAGGCCAGGAGACACTTAAGCGGGGCATTATTATTGCGGTCGCAGGCTTTCATAACATTATAATGACGGGCTCAGCAGGCTCAGGTAAATCTATGATAGCTAAATGTATCCCAGGTCTTATGCCGCCCCTTACGTATGAGGAGAGCATGAAGCTTACGAAGATATATAGTGTAGCGGGGCTACTTAATAATGAAATGAGATTTGTTAGCCGTCGTCCTTTCAGAAGTCTCAACCAGAATATCTCTCAGGTCGCCCTACTTGGAGGAGGCGCAAGTCCGAAGCCAGGAGAGGTGAGTCTTGCTAATTCAGGGGTTCTATTTCTAGACGAATTTCCGGAATTTAGTAGAGGGATAGTAGAGAGCCTGAGACAGCCTATGGAGGACAAGGTTATAAATATTTCAAGAGTTAAGGCCTCATATACATTTCCGGCGGACTTCATGCTGGTCTCAGCTAGAAACAATTGTCCGTGTGGCTTCTATCCGGACAGGAAGCGTTGCAGATGCAATATGGGTGAAATCTATAGATATCAGAACAAGATAAGCCATCCAATCATGGATAGGATCGACATACGACTGGAAGTGAGAAATGTGAATTTCGACGAACTAATGAGCGATGAGAAATGTATCAGCTCCGCGGAAGCAAGAGAAATGATAAGTCGCGCCAGAGACAGACAGCTTAGGCGCTATAAGGACGAAGACTTTGATTTCAACTCCCAGTTACCCCAGAGTAAGATAGATAAGTACATCCATCTAAGTGAAGGTCAGCAGAAAAGTCTGAGGGAATATTATGAGAGTAATGATATATCGGCCAGGGGATATTTTCGGATACTACGTCTCATAAGAACCATAGCCGATATCGAGGATAGAGAGGAGATATGGGACGCTGACATAATAGAGGCGACATTTTATAGAAACGAATCAGAAGCGGGGAGGAACATGATATGATACTGGAGGAACTGGCAGGAAGTGAGAGAACGGCAGGCGATATTGCTAATATGTGGCTGAATCACCTGACTACATTTCGAATAAGAGATATACAGATACTCAGAAAGCTGTACGGAGACGAGGTTGAGATAGTAAGGAATCTGAAAGACGACAGTGAACTGGACATGCTGGTAAGTAAGGGCGTGCTGAAGCAGAGCACCGGCACAGAAATAAGGGAGTCAGATATAGCTGGGTGGTACGATAATCTGACGAAGCTAATGAATAGTAATAAGATAAAATGCCTAACCCCGGCAAATGAGATGTACCCGGATAAGCTTAGGTGTATTGATCATAGTCCCCTTGCTCTATATTTTCGGGGAAAACAGGACCTGTTCTACTCGGAGCACAGTATAGCAATAATAGGTAGTAGAAGACCTACTCACTACGGAGTAACTCAGGCGGAGCATTTCAGCGCAGAGCTTGCTATTAAGGGGATAACAATAATTAGCGGAATGGCTTACGGGATAGATTCCAAGGCACATGACACTGCTATAAAAAATGGCGGAGGTACGATTGCTGTCCTTGGCGGCGGAGTAGATATATGTTATCCAAGGACGAATATGTCGATATATCAGGAAATGTGCAACACCCAACTGGTGATTTCAGAGTACGAGCCTGGCACAGCTCATATCTCTCAGCATTTTCCTCTTAGGAACAGGATAATAAGCGGTCTATCAGATGGAGTGCTTCTGGTGGAGGCAGCTCTCAGGAGTGGGACGCTTATTACTGCGGACTATGCACTGGAACAGGGGAAGAGTATATATGGTATTCCGGGCAGACCGACGGATGTAATGTCCAGAGGAGTTAATAGCATTATCAAGCAGGGGGCGATGCTGGTGGATAGTCCGACGGATGTTATTCTGGATATGTTTAAGTCAGAACTGGAGGTGGAGCGGCCAAGACGGAAGAGTCGGAAGAAGGCAGTTGAGGAGGATACGAAAATGACGGCTACAGAGAAGAAAATAATTGGCATTTTGGGATACGAGCCCCTCTTCATAGATGACATTATCAGACATAATGAAATGCATGTTGCAGAGACGATTCAGACATTAAATCAGCTTGTTTCAAAGGACAAAATAAAGTGCGTCGAAAAAGGCTACTATATATTAAGCTGAAAAAATCTCCCCTTGATAACTCAAAAAAAATGGTGTATAGTGTCGAATCAGCTAACAGGGGTTTTGTTTATATGATAATGATGGAGGACGAAAATGGCTAAAAATCTTGTCATTGTTGAGTCGCCTACCAAGGCAAAGACTATTAAGAAATTCTTAGGTAAAAACTATGATGTTATTGCCTCAGAAGGACATATAAGAGATCTTCCTAAAAGTAGTATGGGAATCGACATAGAGAATGACTATGAGCCTCATTATATTACTATTAGAGGAAAGGGTGAACTTCTTGCTACACTCAAGAAGGCTTCTAAAAAGGCCGACTTTGTTTATCTCGCAACAGACCCGGACCGCGAGGGAGAGGCTATATCATATCATTTATCAGTTGCTCTTAAGCTTGAGGATAAGAAGTTTAAGAGAATAACATTTAATGAGATTACCAAAAATGCAGTAAAAACTTCTATTAAGAATGCACGTACTGTTGACATGGATCTTGTAGATGCACAGCAGGCCAGAAGAGTCGTAGATAGACTCGTGGGCTATGAAATAAGTCCACTTCTTTGGGAGAAGCTAGGTAAGAAGAGTCTCTCTGCCGGAAGAGTTCAGTCCGTTGCACTTAAGATGATTTCAGATAGAGAAAAAGAAATAGATGCATTTATTCCTAAGGAATACTGGACTATAGAGGCCGATGTTAAGGTTCCTGGACAGAAGGGACTTGTATCCTTTGAATATAAGGGTGAGATAGCAGACGGCAAGGAAGCTGAGAATCTGAAGAAGAAGCTGATGAAGAGTGACTTCATTGTTAGTGATATCAAGACTTCTACTAGAACTAAGAAATCGCCTGTGCCATTTACAACTAGTACACTTCAGCAGACAGCAGCAAGCAAGATCAATTTCTCGACCTCAAAAACCATGAGAGTTGCTCAGCAGCTCTATGAAGGTGTTGAGATAAAGGGAAGAGGAACTGTTGGTCTTATTACATACCTGAGAACGGATTCGACTCGTATCTCAGAAGAGGCGGATGCAAATGTCAGACAGTATATACGTGATACCTTTGGAGCGGAGTACGAGGCTGAGAAGACAGAGTCAACCGGAGATAAGGCAAAGAATATTCAGGACGCTCATGAGGCCATCAGACCTACTGATGTGACAATTACACCTGCAGTGCTTAAGGGAAATGTGACAGCCGAGCAGTATAAGCTCTACAAGCTTATATATGAAAGATTCGTTGGCAGTAGAATGAAGCCTGCGGAATATAGCATTTACACTGTTACTATTTCAGCGGATGATAGCTTGTTCAAGACATCCAGCAGTACAGTGACATTTGCAGGATATCAAAATGTTTATAATACAGAAGAAGAGAAGACTAAGAAGGCTGTGAATCTTGGTGGAATCCAGAAGGGCGATAAGCTTGACTGTGAAGAAATCAGGACAATTCAACATTTCACCGAGCCACCTTCACATTATACCGAATCACTTCTGGTTCGTACAATGGAAGAAAATGGTATCGGAAGGCCATCAACTTATGCCCCAACTATTGCAACTTTGCTCAATAGGCGATATATTGTTAAGGAGCAGAAAAATCTATATATAACTGAACTAGGTCAGGTTGTAAACAATGTAATGGAAACTGCCTTCCCGGAGATAGTAGATATAGACTTTACTGCTAATATGGAAACTCTTCTGGATAGCATAGGCGAAGGAAAAACAGACTGGAAGGTTGTTGTAAGAAACTTCTACCCAGACCTTGAAAATGAGATAAAGCATGCTTCCGAGAATCTTGAGAAGATCAAGATAGCTGACGAGGTCAGCGATGAGTATTGTGAAGATTGCGGAGCTCAGTTGGTAATCAAGTATGGTGCTTACGGTAAGTTTCTGGCTTGTCCAAACTTCCCAGAATGTAGGTTCACAAAACCATATTTTGAGAAGATTGGCGTGGCTTGTCCTGATTGTGGTGGTGATATAGTTAGAAAGACCACTAGAAAGGGACGCCCATTCTATGGCTGTATAAATTATCCGGAATGTGAATTCACTTCATGGAATAGACTGGTCAATAAGAAATGTCCTAAATGTGGAAAGTACATGATTATTAAGGGCAAGAAGATAGTTTGTTCAGATAATGAATGTGGTTACACAGAAGATAGACCGGAAGAGGATTAATAATATATAAAGAGGGAAGAAAAGTATGAATGTTGCAGTTATTACACTTATTGTCATCGGTATTATAGCTATCGTAGTAAGCTTTGTTCTTACACCGAAGGAAGAGGAAAAGGTAAATCCTAATATTCCTACAGAGCTTAGTGATGCTGATAAGAAGCATTTGGAAGGCCTTGCAGATAAGCACATCAAGGAATACAGCAAGAAGAAAATCAAGGAAAATGTATCAGACAGCATTAAGGAAGCTATTGATTCAGAGATCAAGAATAGCGACAAAGCAATTGGTGAAAAACTTGCTGAAAACCTTGGTAAGATAGATGAAAGAGCAACTGAGGATACTCAGAAGCTTGAGAAGTACTATAACGAAGTTACAGAAGATATCAATAAGAATAAGGCTGAGCTTGAGGACCTGTACAAGAAGGTAAGCGATAAGGAGAAGGATATCAAGACATCTCTTGGAATAGTTGATGAATATAAGGAAGGCCTTGATAAGCTTAAGTCAGAGATTCAGGATATGGATTCACAGCTTACAGCTAAGAGAGAAGAGGCTGAGAAGCTTGCAGCTGCAGCAGCAGCTAGTGCAGCAGTAGCAGCTACTGTTCAGGCAGAGGCTCCAGCGGAGACTCCAAGTAGTGAGGCTGAGACAGAAATCCTTAAGGGACCTGTTGAGTTCGTTAATGAAGATATGATAGCTGAGCAGGAGAAGGAATCCAAGTTAGGCAAAAAGAAGAAGAGAAATAAAAAGAATAAGAAGAAGAACGCTGAGCCTGCACCTGAAGAGGCTGCTGAAGCTCCTGTAGAGGAAGCTCCAAAGCAGGAAGAAGCTAAGGAAGAAGCACCTGCACAGGAAGAGGTAAAGGAAGAGGCTCCTTCAGAGGATTCTTCAAAGGTTGAGACTCCTGATCTTAATGAGATACTTGAGGCTGAGGGAATAAACCTGGCTGATGGTGATACAGCTGGAAATATAATGGAAATGTTCAACGCTGGACTAAGTATCATAGAGATATCTAAGGTTCTTGGAATCGGTGTTGGTGAGGTTAAAGCTATTATAGATAAGCAGCAGGGAGAGTAAATCGTATGAGAAAATATATGCTTAGAGGTATCGGTATAGGCATTCTTATTGGAGCCGGCGTTATGTACGGTGCATTTGCTACAACCGGTGCTGATGATAAAGGTAAAAATGACAGGGCGGTAGTTGAGACTACAGAGGAAGAGACTACAGAGGCAACTACTGAAGCAACCACAGAAGCTACAACTGAGGCTACCACAGAGGCAACTACAGAAGCTACGACAGAGGCTACCACAGAGGCAACTACAGAAGCTACAACCGAGGAAGTAACCACAGAAGCTACTACAGAGGAAACCACTGAGGCTCAGCCTGAGGAAGAGAAGAACGAGGACAAAGAGGACAAGAAGGAAGACAAGGCTTCTGGCGATAAGGAGATAACAGTTACTTCCGGAATGACTTCTGAAAATATTGCTTCATTACTGGAGCAGGCAGGACTTGTTGATTCTGCAACTGAGTATAACTCATGGCTTATCTCAAAGGGATATGATTCAAATCTGCACATTGGTACATTTAAAATCAAGTCAGGTTCAAGCAATGAAGAGATAGCTAAGATACTTACTACTCAGGGAGAGTAATGAGGTATTAAAATTATAATAGTTTCTTTCGAAAACCCCTTGCATTAGGGGTTTTCTTATGTTATTATACTCGTTGCGGCTTTGGGCCGTGAAAATAAACATGTGGATTTTAATATAAGGTGCCACTTGCTCGGTAGTCCCATGGACTATTTGTGGTGAACATATTTTAAAGACAGGTCCACAGAAGAAAAACCAGGAGGTATATTATGAGCGTTATTTCAATGAAACAGTTACTCGAGGCAGGTGTTCACTTTGGTCACCAGACAAGAAGATGGAACCCTAAGATGGATGAGTACATCTACACAGAGCGTAACAACATCCACATCATCGACCTTCAGAAGACAGTTGGTAAGATGGATGAGGCTTACAAGGCAGTATTTGATACTGTTGCTAATGGTGGTACAGTTCTGTTCGTAGGTACAAAGAAGCAGGCTCAGGACTCAATCCAGTCTGAGGCTGAGAGATGTGGTATGTACTTCGTAAACCAGAGATGGTTAGGTGGTATGCTCACAAACTTCAAGACAATTCAGTCAAGAATTGAGACATTCAAGAAGTATAAGAAGATGGAAGAGGATGGTACATTTGAGGCTCTTCCTAAGAAGGAAGTTGTTAATATTAAGAAGGAAATGGAGAAGCTTCAGAAGAATATCGGTGGTATCGAAGATATGAAGAAGCTCCCTGACATTATATTCGTAGTTGATCCTCACAAGGAAAGAATCTGCGTTCAGGAGGCACATGCTCTTGGAATTCCTCTTATCGGTATTGCAGATACAAACTGTGATCCTGATGATCTTGACTATGTAATCCCAGGTAACGATGATGCTATTCGTGCAGTAAAGCTTATCGTTTCAAAGCTTGCGGACGCTGTTATCGAAGCTAACGAGGGTGTTACAGAGGCAGAGGAAGAAGTAGAGGCTGAGGCAGTTGAGACAGCTGAAGATGCAGAGTAATTAATAAGGAGGATATTCAAGATGGCTATTACAGCAGCAGACGTTAAGAAACTTAGAGAGATGACAGGCGCTGGTATGATGGATTGTAAGAAGGCTCTTACAGAGACAGACGGCGACTTTGATGGCGCAGTTGAGTTCCTTCGTAAGAAGGGTCTTGCAACAGCAGAGAAGAAGGCTGGTAGAATCGCAGCTGAGGGTATCGTTGCAACAGTTCTTTCAGATGATAACAAGACAGCTACTATCATTGAGGTTAACTCAGAGACAGACTTCGTTGCTAAGAATGAAGTATTCCAGACATATGTAAATGGTCTTGCTACACAGATTAATAATAATGATTATGCAGATATGGCTGCATTTATGGCAGCTAAGTCAGATATAGATTCTGCTTCAACAGTAGAAGAGTATCACAAGGCTATGGTTGCTAAGATAGGTGAGAACCTTACAATTCGTCGTTTTGAAAAGATTACAGGCGACGTTGTTGTTTCTTACATCCACATGGGCGGTAAGATTGGTGTTCTTGTAGAAGCTCAGGCTGATCAGACAGGTGATGCTATCACAGAGGCTATGAAGAACGTAGCTATGCAGATCGCAGCAATGAATCCACAGTATGTATCAAGAGATGAGATCTCAGCTGATACACTTGCTAAGGAGAAGGAAATCGTAGTAGACAGCTCACTCGCTGATCCTGCTTCACTTCCAAAGCCAATCCTTAATGCAGTTATTACTGAGGCTATTGAGTCTGGTAAGTGGAACGATGAGGATAAGGCTGCTTATGAAGAGCAGAAGAATAATAAGTTCTGGTATAACTTCATTTCAGATGAAGGAATGCAGGTTCTTAGAGATATCGCATCAGATCACAAGGCTGAGTACCTTGAGAACAAGATCTTCTCAGGACTTGTTGAGGGACGTTTTGCTAAGCACCTTAAGGAGATTTGCCTTGTAGATCAGACTTATGTAAAGGCTGAGGACAAGGAAAACGTTAAGCAGTACGTTGAGAAGGTTGCTAAGGAGACAGGTTCTAACTTCGCTATCAAGAGCTTCATCAGATTTGAGACAGGTGAAGGCCTTGAGAAGAAGAACGAAGACTTCGCAGCAGAAGTTGCAGCTCAGATGGGCCAGTAATTCAGATCATTATGGTGCCAGTAGGGAGGGTTCCTACTGGCACTTTTTTTAAAGGAATATTCCTGAATACTCACAAGGAGAAGATGATGGTAGATTATACAGAGATACTTACAAATGTTGATGTGGATGCAGTGCTTATAACGGATCCATATAATTTAAGGTACTATACTGGCTTCCGTGGTGGAGAGGGCGTGGCGCTTATTTCGAAGGGTTCAAAGATACTCATAACTGACTCGAGGTACACAGAAGCTGCTGGAAAGGAATGCTATGAAGGCTTTAAGGTAAGACAGTTTGGAAATGGTATCTCCACGATAAGTATCATCAAAGAGTACATTTCTTCTGATGGTATAAATACTCTTGGCTTTGAGGATATGTCTATAAGCTATAGTGATTATCAGAAGTTTTCAGGTGGGCTTGGATGTGAAATGAAGCCTATAAAGGACGCACTCCTTATTCCAAGACAAATTAAGTCGCCTGAGGAGATAGAACTTCTCCGTGAGGCAGAGTATATCGGCGATATGGCATTTGACGATATTCTTAGTATATTAAAGCCTGGTATGACCGAGCTCGAGGTTGCAGCAGAGATAGAATACAGTATGAAAAGACATGGTGCAGAAGGACTATCCTTTGATACGATTGCGGCGTCCGGGGTAAATTCTTCCATGCCTCATGCGATTCCTTCTACTAAGAAGCTAGAGAATGGCGATTTTCTAACAATGGATTTTGGGTGCATTTATAAGGGGTATTGCTCAGATATGACTAGAACTGTATGTATAGGCAAGGCGAGCGATGAGCAGAAGGAAATATATAACATAGTTTTATCTGCACAGCTTTCAGTGCTTGAAAATCTTAAACCTGGTATGATGTGTAAGGATGTAGATAGAATAGCAAGAGATTACATAAATGCTCAAGGGTATGGTGATTACTTTGGTCATGGACTGGGTCATGGCGTTGGTCTATATATTCACGAGTCCCCTGCATTTAATACTCGCGATACTTCGATTGTTAAGCCGGGTATGATAGAAACAGATGAGCCGGGAATATATTTGCCAGGAAAATTTGGGGTTCGTATAGAAGATATGATTCTTATTACAGAAGATGGATGTGAGCCTCTTGCTAGATCACCTAAAGAACTTATTGAACTCTAAGATGAGTAAATAGTGCCGTTTCTATTTTACTCAAAAAGTGAGTAAATAAGAACCGTCCCTATTTGCATATATGCAAAAGAGAACCGTCCCTATTTGCATACTTTTAAGAATTATTTAAGGACATTTGGGAAGAAAATGTGATATATTGACGTTATAAAAGATTTAAGGAGTGAAGGTAATGGCTATTCAACTAAAAAAAGATAATTCAAATGATGATGGGGCAGAGCGAATAACAGAAGAATTCGTCGAGGGGTATTCCAAGTTTAGAGGTGGAATCGGAGACGGAACCGTTGATATTGATAAGATAAATGATCTCCCTGCCTATACGGGACCATCGGTTATACCTGGCGGAAGTACAGGACTCAATTCTGGAAAGAAGAAGAGAAATATCATTTCCCTTATTATTGTCGGAGCGATTCTGATTGCTGTAGCATTTTTCATTTATAAGGGTGCTATGTATATGACAAGTTCAAGTGGAAAAGATATTACTGATAAGCTGACTATGACTGAGGAAGAGCTTTCTAAGGATATGGGGGTAACCTTTGAGGAGAATGCGGACAAGGTAAGGTCTATATATCAGTATTCTAATGGTACTGTAACGGTTAAATCAGCCGAAGACCTAAATATTGTTTACATCAATGGTAAACAGGTGGGTATAAATACTACAAGTAGAAAATACAGATTTTATGATATAGGTATAAATGATCCTAACCAGACAGTACAGAAAAAAACCTCTTATAAGTATGAGAATTATACTACTGTACTAAGTGATGTGATAGGTGGTAATTCTGATGTGTATATTTACTATAATACCCAGAATAATGATTGCCTATTTCTATTAATAAGTAAAAATACTAATAGAGTCGTTAATATGACTTATTATACTGATTGCGACAAAGTAATGGAGAATCTTAGCAGGATTGGTGAGTAAATAAGAACCGTTCCTATATACTCAAAAAAAGCTTGCATTATGTTGACTAATCTGTTAATATACATGAGAACTTAATAAGAATTACTAGAGTGGGTTCGGGATACCGAATCCACTTTTGTTTATGCTAAGGGGTGAAAACCTCTTCTTTCCAGATGAAATGGAGGATGAAAATTGAAAAAGGTTGAAATTGAAGAGAGGACAGAGTCCTTGGTGCTTCCGATAGTAGAGTCGGCAGGGCTGGAGCTATGGGATGTCGAGTATGTAAAGGAAGGCTCCGATTATTATCTCCGAGTTTACATCGATAAATCGGGTGGAGTTAATATCGACGACTGTGTTCTTATTACCAAAGCCCTGAATGAGAAGCTGGATGCGGACGACTTCATTGAGGATGCTTACATACTTGAGGTTAGTTCTCCGGGACTTACCCGTAAGCTTAAGAAGGATAAGGAGTTCGAGAAGAGTATCGGCAAGCTGATACGAGTCAAGCTCTATAAGGCAGAGGAGGGCTCTAAGGAGCATATTGGTCGACTTAAGGAATTTGCTCCAGATAAGCTAACTATAGAAGTAGATGGAGATGACATTTCGCTTAGTCGTGACAACATATCAAGTGTAAGACTTGAATATGAAGAAGCAGAAGAACAGTAACCAGGTATTAATATAATTATTAGTACAATATATAAATATTCACAAAGGAAGATATATTAAAGGAGGATATGATGACAGATATAATTGCAGCATTAAATATGCTAGAGGAGGAGAAGAATATTAGCAAGGAAATGATGATAGATTCTATAGAGAAGGCTATCATTTCTGCTTGCGAGAGAGATTTTGGAAAGGATGCAGTTAAGGTGCATATGGATCCTGAGACAGGAGAAATCACTGTTACAGCTCCAAAGCAGGTTGTTGATGAGATAAATGATCCAAACACAGACATTCTCATCGACGAGGCAAAGCACATTGATCCGGATTGTGAAATCAATGATTTTGTTGAGTGCGAAATTAAGACAATCGATTTCGGACGTATAGCTGCTCAGAAAGCAAGAGGAATAATTCTTCAGAATATCAAGGAGAATGAGAGAAAGGCCGTTTATGACTACTTCAAGGATAAGGAAAGAACAATTATCACTGGTGTGGTTCAGAGAAAGGTTGGCTACAATCTCAGCGTAAATCTTGATAACAAAACAGATACTATTCTGTCATCAAGAGAAATGATTCCAGGGGAAAAGTACAATCCTGGAGATAGAATCAAGCTTTACATCGTTGGTGTAAAGGAAAATGAGAAGAGTGGTTTCAGAATCATTACTTCCAGAACACATCCTGAATTTGTTAAGAAGCTCTTCGAGAGAGAGGTTGCTGAAATCGCTGATGGTACAGTTGAAATCATGAGTATCTCTCGTGAGCCTGGTTCACGTTCCAAGCTTGCTGTTTGGTCAAATGACCCAGACGTTGATGCAGTTGGAGCATGTGTAGGTCTTAACAGCGTTCGTATCAACAACGTAGTTGATGACCTTGGTGGGGAGAAGATAGACGTTATCGAGTGGGATGAGGATCCAGCAATCTTCATCGAGAATGCACTTCGCCCATCACCGGTTATTTCAGTTGATGTAGATGAGGAAGAAGGAATAGCAAGAGTTGTTGTTCCGGATGAGAAGCTGTCCCTTGCAATTGGTAAGGAAGGACAGAACGCTCGTCTTGCTGCCAGACTTACAGATTACAAGATCGATATCAAGAGTGAGAGTCAGGCTGCTAAGGACGAGTATGATGATGATGAATATAGTGAAGAAGAGTATGAAGAAGATGGTGCATTTACAGAGGAAGAAGTAAATGCTGCTATTGAAGAGCTTGAAAATGAAGAGTCAGAAGTTGATGAGGTTACTGAAGAGTCAGAGGGGACTGAAACAGGAGAAGACGCAGAATAATTAAACGAAAGAAGTGCGAGTGTGAGTACAAAGAAGAAGAATGTAGGGCGTAAGCCTATGCGTAAATGTGTATGCTGCGAAGCGGAGAAGCCAAAGGGCGATATGATACGTATTGTTCTGTCTGGACGTAACACTTCTGTTGAAGGTGTTGTCAAGGATGACACCGGTAAACAGCATGGCAGAGGCGCATATATATGCAGAAATGACAAATGTATAGATAAGGCATTTGCAGATGGTCTTATAGATGAAGCTGTGAGGGATGTCTGCAGACAGGAAATGGAAAAGGGCAAGCTCCAGATGCTTTCGCTTGTTATGAAGTCTGGTAGACTGTCTGCTGGTGAGTATCAATGTGAGGAATCCATTAAAAAGGGTGCCAGCTATTTCGTAATCATTGCAGAGGATGCCTCAGATAACACTCGTAAGAAATTCGTGGACAAATGTGAATATCGGGACATTCCATATAGGGTATTTGGTAAGAAAGAGGAACTCGGACGCCTGATAGGTAAGGCAGAGAGATCTGTAGTCTCGATAGAGGATGAACAGTTTGGAATTCAGTTTATTAGACGATTTGGAGGTAATGAATGAAAATATTTAATTATGCAAAGGAATTAACTAAGGAAGCCGGAAGACAGGTTACAGCAAATGATATTATAAGAGTACTTAGCAAGAAGAAAGATGGACTCAGAATGACATCTGAAATAGATGAAGAGCTCATGGAGTATGCTAAGATGATGATTACAGGTAAGGTTCCACCAAAGCCTGTAAAGAAGGCAGAGCCAAAGCCTGCTCCTGCACATAAAACACCTAGAAAGCCTAGAACAACGGATGGTCCTAGAGCTTACGAAGGTCCTAGAAGAGGTGAGGGTCCAAAGGCCAGACCTACAGGCAAGAAGGTGGTTAAGCCTGCTGAAGAAGAGAAGAAGGCAGTAAAGCCGGCTACTAAGTCTGCTGAAGCTGAAGCAGCAAAAGAGGCAGAGGTTAAAGCTGCAGAAGTAAAGGCTGCTGAGACAGAGGTTAAAACAGAAGCTAAGGTAGAAGAGACTAAACCAGCTGAGAAGAAGCCAGCTACTAAGACTACCAAGGCTAAGGATGAAGAAAAGCCTGCTGCAACTGAGAATAAGGAGCAAAAGGAAACAAAGACTACTAAGCCTGCAAGAGAAATCAAGACTCCTAGAGTTTCTAAGGAAGAGAAGGAAGCAAAGGCTGCTAAGACTACAAAGTCGGCAAAGGGAACAAGAACTTCAGATAAGACTTCTGAGGATAAGGCTCCATCAACTAGAAGACCTTCACGCCCAGCTAAGATAGAGGCTGCCCCAGCACCGGAAGAGAATCAGAAGAGATCATCAGGTAGAAAGGGCGACAAGTCTAAGGATAAGGAAAAGGAAGCTCGTAGAGAGAATAAAGAGTCACGTAACAGACGTGAGGAGAAGAGATCTAAGAAGAACGACTTCAGAGACATGGATGACATGACTCAGGAGAGAAAGAAGAAGCCTAAGAAGCAGGAGAAGAAGGAAGAGGAAACTATCAAGACAGTTACACTTCCTGAGGTAATGACTCTTAGTGAGTTCGCTGCTAAGATCAAGCAGCCTGTAAATGCTCTTATCAAGAAGCTTTTCCTTGAAGGCAAGATGTATACAGTAAATACAGACCTTACTTACGAGGAGGCTGAACTGATTGCGCTTGAGTATAATATTATTTGTGAGCAGGAAGTTAAGGTTGATATCGTAGAAGAGGTCCTTAAGGATATAGAAGATCCAGAGGATTCACTGGTTGAGAGACCTCCAGTTGTCTGTGTTATGGGTCACGTAGATCATGGTAAAACATCACTTCTTGACGCTATTCGTAAGACAAGCGTTACAGAAGGCGAGGCTGGTGGTATCACACAGCATATCGGTGCTTACACTGTTAAGGTAAATGGCAAGAAGATAACCTTCCTTGATACACCGGGACATGAGGCATTTACAGCAATGAGGCTTCGTGGAGCTATGGCTACAGATATAGCTATCCTTGTAGTTGCTGCTGATGACGGTGTTATGCCACAGACAGTAGAAGCTATTAACCATGCTAAGGCAGCAGGTGTTGAAATAATCGTTGCGGTTAACAAGATAGATAAGCCAAGCGCAAATATTGAGAGAGTTAAGCAGGAGCTTGTAGAGTACGGCCTTATAGCTGAGGACTGGGGCGGAAGCACAGTCTTTGCACCTGTTTCAGCAAAGAGCCACGAAGGTATCGACAACCTTCTGGAAATGATCCTTCTTACAAGTGATATCCTTGAGCTTAAGGCTAATCCAAAGCGTAAGGCTCGTGGTATAGTAATTGAGGCTAAGCTGGATAAGGGACGTGGTGCTGTTGCAACACTTCTGGTTCAGAAGGGTACTCTTAAGGTAGGAGACTTTATCGCAATCGGTGAGTCTCACGGACGTGTAAGAGCTATGACAGATGATAAGCAGAGAAGTCTGAAGGAAGCTACTCCTTCTATGCCGGTTGAGGTTATTGGTCTTTCAACCGTACCTAACACTGGTGAGATATTCATTGCTACAGACACTGAGAAGGAAGCAAGAAATATCAGTGATGCATTTATCACAAGAGGTAAGGAGAACCTTATCGCAGAGACTAAGGCTAAGATGTCACTGGATGATATCTTCAGTCAGATGCAGGAAGGAACTCTTAAGGAGCTTAACATCATCATCAAGGCTGATGTACAGGGTTCTGTAGAGGCTCTAAAACAGAGTCTTCTCAAGCTTTCAAATGATGAGATCGTTATTAAATGTATCCATTCCGGAGTTGGTGCAATCAATGAGTCTGACGTTACACTTGCAGGTGCATCAGATGCCATTATCATTGGATTTAATGTTCGTCCAGAGCCAATGGCAAAACAGCTGGCTGACTCAGAAAAGGTTGACATAAGACTTTATAAGGTTATTTACAATGCTATCGATGACATCGAATCAGCAATGAAGGGAATGCTTGATCCTATCTATGAAGAGAAGATTATCGGACACGCTGTAATCCGTCAGACCTTCAAGGCTTCAGGAGTTGGTACTATCGCAGGTACATTTGTTGAGGATGGAGCAGTAGAGAGGAATGCATCCGCAAGAATTACTAGAGATGGTGAGCAGATCTGGGATGGTAAGATCGCTTCTCTTAAGAGATTCAATGATGATGCTAAGGAAGTTAAGGCTGGCTTCGAATGTGGTATCGTTTTCGAAGACTTTAACGATGTTAGAGAAAATGATACAATAGAAGTCTACAAAATGGTTGAGGTGCCTAGAGACTAATATGAGAGGTAATAAATCAAGAGGCGCACGCGTTAATAGCGATGTGCAAAGAGTTATAAGTCATATAATAGAATTTGAGCTTAAGGATCCAAGAGTAAGCTCTCTTGTATCAGTGGTCAAGTGTGACGTCACCAATGACTTAAAGGAGTGCAAATGCTATATATCTGTACTTGGTTCAGAGGAGGATGGTGAGAATACCCTGAAGGGTCTTGTAAGTGCCAGTGGATTTATCCGCAAGCGTCTGGCAGAGTCGCTTAATCTGAGATATACTCCTGTGATTGAATTTAAGCTTGATAAATCTATAGAATATGGCGTAATGATGTCTAAGAAGATAGATGACATTATATCTGGAGACCAGTGATTCAGAAAGGATTTTTAAATGGCGGGAGACATTATTAAGAAGTCAAAGAAGTTACATCAAATGATTTCTTCAGCTAATTCAATAGCCATTATAGGTCATAAGCATCCTGACGGGGATTGCATAGGATCTAATCTGGCTATGTACAATTATATAATTGATAATTATAAGGATAAGAAGGTTCAGGTATATGACGAGAGCTTTTCGGCCAGTTTCAAATTCCTTAATGGTTCACGCAAGATAAAGCATGAGCCAAATGATGAGAGATATGATCTGGTTATATCCATAGATGTTTCAGATATGGATAGACTTGGAAAGTTCCTGGATATCTATAAAGATGCGATTTCCACCGTCTGTATAGATCACCATGTCAGCAATCCAGGCTTTGGCGATCTCTGCTACATTGATGGAGATGCGTCCAGTGCCTGCGAAGCTATGTGTGACCTGATCGATATGGATAAGGTTAGCGAGAAGACTGCTAATTGTCTGTATCTTGGAATAATACATGATACAGGTGTATTCAAGTATTCCAGCACTACCAGAAAAACTATGGAGCTCGCAGGACTACTTCTTGAAAAGGGTGTTAAGTCTGATATGATCATCGACGACACATTTTACAAGAAGTCCTATAAGCAGAACATGCTTATGGCTAGAGTTATCTTAGAGTCGAGGCTGCATAGTGAGGGCAGGATAATTTCCGGCCTCGTTACCAAGAGTATGTTTAAAGAATTTAAATGTACCACAATGGATACAGACGGAATAGTTGAGCAGCTTAGACTAACGGACGGTGTTGAGGTAGCTATTTTCTCATACCAGCTGACGAAGAAGTCTTATAAGTTTAGTCTTCGCTCCAAGTCAGCCGTTGATGTAAGCGAGATTGCCTGCAGCTTCGGAGGCGGCGGTCATATAAGAGCCGCTGGATTCGAGACAGAGGATGACTATGAGGAGACCTTAGCCAGGGTTATTGAAATGGTTGAGTCTCAATTATCTAAATAAAAGGTTTAACTAATGTTTAATGGAATAGTAAATGTATATAAAGAGCAGGGCTTTACTTCGCATGATGTAGTAGCAAAGCTTCGCGGTATATATGGTCAGAAGAAGGTCGGTCATACCGGCACACTTGATCCGATGGCCGAAGGCGTTCTGATTGTAGTTCTTGGACAGGCTACTAAGCTCAGTGACATTATAGTTTCTGGTACTAAACGGTATATAGCTACTATGAGACTGGGAATTACAACGGAGACGGATGATATAACTGGTGAAGTTAAGAAGTTCTATACAAGAGATGAACTGACAGATACATTTGCTTTTCTTTCAGACGAAATAAGTATTAGAAATGAAGTACATAACGTAATGGTGAAATATCTTGGGAAATCTATGCAGGTTCCTCCTATGTATTCCGCCATCAAGGTAAATGGCAAGAAGCTTTATGAATTCGCGAGAGAAGGCAAGAATGTTGAGCTTCTTCCTAGACCTGTTGAGATATACAGTCTGGACCTTCTAAGCGTTGATATGGATACGCTGGATGTTAGATTCAGTGTTGTCTGTTCCAAGGGAACATATATCAGAAGTCTTATTCGTGACATAGGAAATGACCTTGGTACGGGAGCTACTATGTCAGCCCTTCTGAGAGATGAGGTGAATGGTATAAGGTATGAGGATGGCTACAAGATAAGCGATCTTCAGAAGCTTAAAGAGATAGATAGACTTGCGATGTCGGTACTTCCGATGGATGAGATACTGAAGGATGCGCCAGCTGTTTATATTAGAGAGTCTGGCAAAAGATATCTTGAAAATGGAAATAGACTGAGACTGGATGATTTTGATATTCAGGATGATATAAGTGTAAGCACACTTGAGAATTCTCAGTTTTTTAGAGTATATATGGAGGGGAATCTCAGGGCACTCTATGTATATGATGATTCAAAAAAAGATTATAAGGTTTATAAGATGCTATGAATGGAGCAGCAGTAACTATAGGTAAATTCAATGGATTTCATCTCGGACATCAGGTTCTGCTAGACAGTGTAGCTGATGTAGCTGAGAAAGAAGGATATGACGCCTATTGTATCAAGCTTGTTTTCTCTAACGAGAGGATATTCACCGCAGAAGAGGAACAGGAGATATTTAGAGATAAATATGATAAAATGGCGCTTGAATGTATATCCTTTACACCGGAATTTGCCAGTCAAAGTCCAGAGGATTTTGTTAGGACTATTCTAGTGGATAAATATAATGTTAAATATATATCTGTTGGTAAAGATTTCAGATTCGGAAAGGATAGAGCCGGTGATACGGACGTCCTTGCGGAGCTCGGAATCAAATACGGTTTTGAAGTAAGGGTTTTTGACAAGCTATGCATCGGAGACGAGGTTGTCAGTTCAACAAGAATCAAAGAGAAAATGGCCTCAGGCGACATGGAAGAAGCCAGCCGATTACTGGGAAGACCATATAGTATAGCTGGAATAGTTGAGGGTGGTAAGAAGCTCGGAAGAAGCCTTGGATACCCTACAATAAATCAGAAATTTGCTTCGAATAAAATATTACCTTTATTTGGAGTTTATTCTAGCGACGTTTTGGTATATAATAGTACAGGTGATTTTCAGAAATACAAGGGAATCACTAATATCGGTATCAGACCGTCAGTGAATGATGGTGATGTACCAACTGTTGAAACCTTTATATATAATTTCAGTGAAGATATATATGGATACAAGGTTAAAATTATTCCTAAAGTATATATTAGACCAGAGAGGCACTTTAATTCGCTAGAGGAATTAACCGAACAGATATCCCGGGATACGAAGTACGCTGATAGCTTATAAACATTATGCACCAGTAGCTCAGTGGATAGAGCAATGGCCTCCGGAGCCATGCGCGTGGGTTCGATTCCCGTCTGGTGCAATATAGGTATCGATTTGCGGAGCAAATCGATGCTCCGAACGAAGGTGAGGACACACTGTGCGGAGCACAGTAATTCTGCGAAGCAGAATCAGGGTTTGCGAAGCAAAGCCTGGTGCATTAAAGTAAATCAATACCAATAAACAGGGAATCGAACAGCGAGGCCGAGGAGCGATAGCGACGAGAGAACGATCCGGTGGATCGTTCGAGCCGAAGCCGGCCTGATAGGCGACGAAGTCGCCGGAGGGATTCCCGTCTGGTGCATTTTAGAATATAATAAGGGGCATTATTATGGCACGTAATAGAAAAAAAGAAGTAAAACTCAAGAAAATGTTATTGGTTATATGGTTTGTATTTATCATATCATTGACCGCATTTGGCTTTATCCTCTACAAGAAGAGAGATACTGTAAAGGACGATCTGAAGATCACAACCAGATTCTCCTATCAGACAAATGCTAATCAGGACATCAACGCTCTGATAATTACTTACCTAAATGCTATGGCTTCCTGTGATCAGGATACACTTAAGGCTTGTGTAACAACACCTGAAAAGTTTAATGATATGGGAACTATTCAGAGTCAGTCTAAGATTATTATTGCGTATAACAACATCAATTGCTATACAGTAAGAGGAAATGTTGACGACTCCACAATAGTCTATGCAGTGTCAAATATCTCTATTGTGAATATAGAGTCTACACCTCTGGATATACTTGGACCTTATTATGTAGTTAAGAAGGATGGAAAGTACCTCATTGATAACTCTGAACTAAGCGAAGATGTTCAGAAATATATGAAGAAGGTAAATAGAACTACAGATATTCAGGAACTTTATCAGACAGTTAAGGCTGACGAGGATAAATGTGCTGAGCAGGATCCAGCCTTTAAGGAGTTCCTTGATAGACTTAATAATTAGTAATTATTGAAGATAAGAATATAATCTATTATGACAGTAAAAAAGCTCTCATTAATTTGAGAGCTTTTCTTCATTTTCAGTATTTTTATCATTTAACATTGATATGTCAATTCCTCTAGGCTGAACAGGAGTGGAGAAAACTATCTGGGTTTCTGTTTTGCCGTAGGTCTGCAACTGACCGATGAAGTGGTCCAGCTCCTGGGTGCTAGGAAAGCATACCTTTATCAGCATTGAATAATTACCTGTTACACAGTTGCATTCGAGAACATTTGGACAAGCCTCTATGAAAGGATAGAAGTCCGCCTTCTGATGTGGCTCCAGTGTAAGGTTTATAAATGCTGTTATATGATAGCCGAGAGTTAAGGGATTGAGAGATGCGTGATATCCTGTGATTATTCCCTTCTTCTCAAGTCTTTCTATTCTTGATGAAACTGCAGGAGATGATAGGAAAACCTTTTCTGCCAGAAACTTGAGTGGGTATCTGGCATTCTCCTGTAATAATGATAGTATTTTAATATCAATCTTATCCATGACATTCTCCAAAACTTAATAATATTATGTGAAATGCTTTAAATCTTTGTTATTATAAACCTATTCCAGTAAATTTGCCACATGTTTTTTAATATTATTAAGTTTTTTACTAATTTCGTTAAGAAGTCGACTTCCTTGAATTATAAATTGAAAGATGGTATATTTTTAACATGTTTGTTTGAACTGAGGTTGCTATGGAAGAGGATAAAATTCGTATAAATAAATACCTGAGTCAGGCCGGGGTTCTTTCTCGTAGAAAGGCTGATGAAGCTATCGAGAGAGGCGAGGTTGAGATTAATGGAATGAAGGCTACAAGTGGTGCTAAGGTTGCGCCTGGAGATACGGTTACCTATAAGGGTGAAGTGGTTTCTGCCGATAATGTGGAAAAGGTTATCCTCGCTTATAATAAGCCCCTTGGACTTGTGTGTACTTCGAAGGATGCGGATAAGGATAGCATTTTCAGAAAGATTGATTACCCGGATATGCTTTATTATGTAGGAAGACTTGATAAGAATTCTCAGGGTCTTGTACTTCTGACTAATGATGGCGAACTCGCTAATCATATTCAGAAGGCACGTAATAATCATGAGAAGGAATATATAGTTCGCGTAGATAAAAGGCTTACAGCCGATTTTGTAAATGGGATGAAAGCAGGTGTTCCGCTTGATGTAAGTGATGCCTGGAAGGAACATGAGACTGATGATTCTCAGAAGAAGATCAGAGTCACAAAGAAATGCGAAATAGAGCAGATCGGCAGTAATACATTTCGTATAATTCTTACCGAAGGTATAAATAGACAGATCAGACGAATGTGCGAATACTTTGGCTTCAGGGTTGTATTTCTGAAGAGAGTCAGAGTTATGAATATTGGACTTGGTAATCTACCAATTGGAAAATATAGAAAGCTTTCAAAGAATGAAGAGGCTACACTAAGGAAGCTTTGTAAGGGGAATAAATGAATAAGATTGACAGAATAAAAGAATTAGTCGAAATACTGAATGAGGCATCTAAAGCTTATTATGCCGAGGATGTTGAGATAATGAGCAACTTTGAATATGATAAGCTCTATGATGAGCTGGTTAGTCTTGAGACGGAGACGGGGATGATCCTTGCAAACAGTCCCACTCAGAATGTCGGATATGAGGTAGTATCAGAGCTTCCTAAGGAGAGACACCCAGCCAAGATGCTTTCACTGGATAAGACTAAGGAAGTGGATGCGCTTGTTAGCTGGCTTGGTGACAAGAAGGGACTTCTTTCCTGGAAGATGGACGGTCTTACAGTTGTTCTTACTTATGAGGACGGCAAGCTTGTTAAGGCTGTTACTCGTGGAAATGGTGAGATAGGCGAAGTTATAACTGCCAATGCCCGTACATTTGTGAATATTCCTGGAGCCATAAGCTATAAAGGTAAGCTTACTATAAGGGGCGAGGCTATTATCACCTATTCTGATTTTGAGAAGATAAATGCCTCTATCGTAGATGCGGATGCCAAGTATAAGAATCCAAGAAATCTATGTAGTGGTTCTGTAAGACAACTTAGTAGTAAGGTTACGGCGGAAAGGTCTGTCAGGTTCTATGCATTTTCGATGGTTGAGCCTGAGGATAAGGAGCTTCTGGCGAGCTTTAAAGATAGCTTTGAGAAGAGATTTGAATATCTTACCGGTCTTGGTTTTGATGTTGTAGAGTATAAAGAGGTTTCAGCGGATAATCTTCCTGAAATGGTTCAGTGGTTTTCAAATAAGATTTCGTCTAATGATTTTCCAACTGACGGACTGGTTCTAAGCTTTGATGATACAGCCTATGGAAAGAGTCTAGGAACAACAGCTAAGTTCCCGAGAGATGCCATAGCTTTCAAGTGGAGAGATGAAGAGGCTGAGACTACTCTTCGAGAGATAGAGTGGAGCCCATCCAGAACCGGACTTATCAATCCGGTTGCTATATTTGATACTGTTGAGCTGGAGGGTACAGATGTTAGCCGTGCCAGTCTGCATAATATCACATATGTAAAGGATATGAAGCTCGGTATCGGTGACAGGATCAAGGTTTATAAAGCCAACATGATAATACCGCAGATATCACAGAATCTGACGGGCTCTGGGGCATTTGATATTCCTGTCATGTGTCCTGCGTGTGGTGGAAAGACCGAAATTAAGAATGAAAATGGAACTGAAACTCTTAATTGTATAAATCCTGACTGTCCGGCGAAGAATATCAAGCTGTTCTCACTTTTTGTTTCGAGAAATGCTATGAATATTGATGGTATGTCTGAGGCTACAATCGAGAGGTTCATAGGCGCAGGAATACTTCACAAGCTTTCAGATATATATCATCTCGCAGAGCATAGAGATATTATAGTTAATATGGAAGGTTTCGGCGAGAAGTCGTATAATAATCTGATAAAAGCCGTTGATTCTTCTAGAAAAGCCGATATGGCGGCATTTCTATATGGACTTGGTATTGCAGGCTTCGGAGTTGCTAATGCAAAGCTTGTGGTTAAGGCCTATAAGAGCGATTTCGACGCTATAATGAATGCAACAGAGGAAGAGCTTACTGAGATAGATCAGGTGGGGGCGGTGCTTGCACATGATTTTGTTACATATTTCAGTGAAGATGCTAAAAAAGAAGAGGTTATGCGTCTCCTGGGAGAGATTGAATTTGTAATAGAAGAAAATACTGCTGAGCAGGATCTGGAGGGGATGACATTTGTTATCACAGGCTCACTAGAGACTTACCCTAATAGAGATGCTTTAAAGAAGGAAATAGAGGACCGTGGTGGAAAGGTTGCAGGAAGCGTAAGCGCCAAGACCACCTGTCTTATAAATAATGATATCAATTCCAATTCTTCGAAGAATAAGAAAGCGAAGAGTCTTGGGATTCCAATAATAACAGAAATTGATTTTAGGAATAGACAGTTTACATAATGTCTTGCTAGATCATATGCTGGAGGAAAGAAAATGCCGATTAGAATAGACAATGATTTACCCGTAAAACAAATACTTGAGGAAGAGAATATCTTCGTAATGGACGAGAACCGTTCTAATAGTCAGGATATTCGTCCTATAGATATTCTTATCCTGAACCTGATGCCACTTAAGGAGGATACAGAGCTTCAGCTTCTTAGAAGCCTCTCAAATACTCCGCTTCAGGTTAATATTACATTTGTCAGAACTATGTCCTATGAGTCTAAGCATACTTCGAAGAAGCATTTAGAGAGATTCTATTCGAACTTCCGTGAGGTTAGAAACCGTAAGTGGGATGGAATGATTATCACCGGTGCACCGGTAGAGAAGATGGACTTCGAGGATGTAGAATACTGGAAGGAACTGACTGATATAATGGACTGGGCTTCTGAAAATGTTACTTCAACACTCCATATCTGCTGGGGAGCACAGGCGGGACTTTATTATCATTATGGAGTAAATAAATATGAGCTTCCTAAGAAGCTTTCCGGAATATATGAGCATCACACTATGCATAAGAGTCAGGAGCTGGTACGTGGATTTGATGATTCATTTCTGGCACCTCATTCCAGATACACAGGTATAGATGCTGCTGCGGTTCGTAATAATCCAAATCTTGTGATACTTGCTGATTCTATTGATTGCGGTCCTTACATAATAGTTGGTGATGGCGGAAAGAATATATTTGTTACAGGTCATCCGGAATATGATACCTTAACACTGGATCAGGAGTATAAAAGAGATATGGGTAAGGGCATAAATCCGGATATCCCGGTTAATTATTATCCGGATGATAATCCTAATAATTCGCCTGTTAAGTCCTGGAGATGTCATGCTAATACTTTATATACAAACTGGCTCAATTATTACGTCTATCAGCAAACACCATATGACTGGACTAGAAGAAGTACTGGTGAGGTTGAGTAAAACTTATTTGAGTGACATATTGAAACGGTTATTTTATGGAAAAGTTATCTGCTATCAATGAAACAAATATTTTAACTAGAGAGTCAGTGGATCATATCTCTGATCTGATTGGGGATAGTTTGTCGTCTATCGGTAAGTCCAGGAGAGATGTACTTCAGATACGTTATCGTATGGAGGACCTTATTCTGGATGTTTGTGAGAGGTTCGATGAGAGTATCACCTATACTTTGGAAATAGGAGAGAGATTTCGCAGGCCATTTATACGATTTACTTATCCAGGCGAAAGCTTCAATCCTATGGATGACTCTGACGATAGTGTGATCTCTCAAAACTGGAGCAATAAGCTGATGGCAGATAGAGGCTTATCTCCAACATGGGTCTATCGTAATGATCAAAATGTTATTCAGCTAAATCTCGAGAAACGATCGCTGGGAATGTTTGCATCTGTCCTCATTGCATTTGCACTGGCTTTGACATTTGGCTTTCTTGGTATGGTCGTTTCCAGTGATATTAGAAGTGCAATTACAGAATATTTCTTGAAACCGGTACAGTCCATTTATCTTGGAATTCTTTCTACTTTTGCAGGACTAATGATTTTCTTTTCTATAGTCTGTGGTATCTTCGAAATGGGAGATATGTCTTTCTTTAGTAAAATCGGAAAACTGATGATTGGAAGATTTGTGCGTAATATTATTTTACTATCAATCATGTACTGTAGTCTTGCATTTCTGTTTTTTCCACTTAGTTATTCAGGGGGCATAAGTCATGGAGGTAGTTCATCTCAAATAGTAGAGATGCTTACTAATATGTTTCCTGCAAATGTTGTCGAGCCGTTTCTAACCGGTAATACTATGCAGATTGTTCTTATTGGTGCGGCCATAGGAATACTTATCCTTGTTATTGGTGAGAGTGGTACGAAAACTGTTCGCGCTTTTTCCGGAGAGTTTAATTCCATTACACAGAGTGCCATTGGCTGGATATGTAAATTCGTTCCGGTTCTTATATTTGTCACTTTTATTCAACTTATATGGGAAGGAAATCTAAAAACAATAGCTGGGGTTTGGAAGCTGCTTCTATATTCTGTTCTTGTGTCCGTAGTCGCACTTGTAATTGCTATTGTTAAAGTATCTATTACGAAGAAGGTGCCGCTGTGGCTTTTGCTTAAGAAGCTTTTTCCTTCGTTTTTCCTCTGTTTTAGTACCGCATCGTCGTCGGCTGCATTTTCTCTCAGTATAGAAAATGGTGAGAGGCTTCTTGGAATTGACAGGAGACTACTCGGAGTGGCGATTCCAATAGGAAATGTTATATATATGGGCGCCGTTCCTGCCGAATGTATAGGTGTCGGCTTCTATATGGCTTATGCTTATGGGATGAAGGTAAATATTGTTTGGGTTTTGCTTGCGATTCTGCTTGCTTTTGTTCTTACAGTTGCAGTTCCGCCAATGCCTGGTGCCGGGTTGACAATACTTGGTGCGCTATTTTCGCAGCTTGGTCTTCCTGTAGAGGGTATGGTTGTAGCGATAGCGTTTGACATATTATTTGATTTCTTTTGTACGGGAGCTGATAACACATTTCTTCTTGTGGAGCTTATCAACCAGGGAGATAAATGTGATATGCTTAGTATTGATGTTCTTAGGAGGAAAATTTAGGTTATTAAGATACAGTAGTTTTATATTATGAAATGGTAGACTAAGGGGATTATGGCTGAAACAAGATTTAAAAATGTAGTATTTGATGTAGGTGATGTGCTGGTTGATTTTAGATACCGGGATCTGATGAGAGACCTGGGATTTGATGAAAGCTGTGTCGAGTTTCTTGCTAAGAACATGGTTGAGACGGAGTTCTGGCATGAGCTTGATCTTGGTTTGTGGAATCATAATGACGCGGTGAAGAAATACACCGAAGAGTTTCCGCAGTATAGGGAACAGGTGCTAAAGTTTTGGGATAATATACAGGATGTTGTAAGAGAGTATGATTATGCACCAGGTCTGATACAGGCGATTAAGGATCAGGGATATGGGGTTTATATTCTTTCTAATTATCCTGTGGATACGGCTGAAATGCATTGGCCAACTTTCAAGTTCCTGCCTTTTACAGATGGGCATATTATATCGGGCTATGAGAAGATAACCAAGCCGGATGAGGCCATTTACAGATTGCTTGAAACTCGCTTTGGTATTAAACTGGAAGAGAGCATTTTTGTGGATGACAGACAGGTGAATATTGATGCGGCCGCAAAATATGGTATGAAAGCTATTCTTTTTAAGGGGTATGATGAGCTGCTTAAAGAGCTGGCTGAATTGGGGATAAATATTTAACTAAAACAGAACGGGAGGTTACGATGTATTACGAAGGAAATGTATGGGTTGGCGTAAATGACGCTGGAGAAAAGATAAGCCTTCTTCCTAAGATGGCTAATCGTCACGGACTGGTGGCAGGTGCTACTGGAACAGGTAAGACAGTTACTCTTAAGGTATTGGCTGAGAGCTTTTCGGAAATGGGTGTTCCTGTTTTTATGGCGGATGTAAAGGGCGACATTGCAGGTATCAGTGTTCCTGGAACTGACAGTGAAAAGATGCAGGAGAGGATAGCAAGATTTGGTCTGGAGGAGGCTGGCTTTACCTATAAGGGTTATCCGGTTACTCTTTGGGATATATATGGAGAGAAGGGTGTAACTCTGAGAACTACTATTTCTGAGATAGGTCCACTACTTCTTGCGAGACTGATGGAGCTGAATGATCTTCAGTCAGACATTCTATCTATTGTATTCAAGATTGCGGATGATAACAATCTGCTGCTTATAGATACAAAGGATCTCAAAGCTATGCTGAATTATGTGGCGGATCATAATTCTGAATTTGAGGCTCAGTATGGAAAAATGAGTCCGCAGTCAATCTCGGCTATAGTTAGAGCGCTTGTTTCACTTGAGGTTGCAGGTGGAGATAAGTTCTTCGGTGAGCCAGCGGTCAATATAATGGACTTCTTTACATTTGGCGATGCGGGAAAGGGAATGATTAATATTCTCGACAGCTCGAGCCTGATAAATAATACAAAGCTTTATTCTACATTTTTGCTATATCTGTTATCTGAACTCTTTGAGAGACTTCCAGAGGTAGGGGATATGGATAAGCCGAAAATGGTCTTCTTTTTTGATGAGGCGCATTTATTATTTAAGGATGCTCCAAAGGCTTTGCTTGAGAAGATTGAACAGGTGGTGAAGCTTATCAGATCAAAGGGCGTTGGAGTATATTTCTGCACACAGAATCCAAGAGACATTCCTGACGGAGTTCTCGCTCAGCTTGGAAATAAGATAGAACATGGACTGAGAGCATATACACCTTCTGATCAGAAGTCAGTTAAGGCAGCGGCAGAGTCCTTTAGAGAGAATCCTGCCTTTGATACTTATGAGACTATACTTGCACTTGGTACAGGAGAGGCGGTTGTTTCATTCCTGGGCGAGGATGGAATACCTCAGGTGGCGGAAAAGACGTATATACTTCCTATTCAGTCAAGCTTCGATACCATATCAGATGGACAGAGAGATACACTTATTAAATCCAGTATCTGTTACAGCAAGTATGCGGAGACGATTGATCCTGATTCGGCTTATGAATTCCTGGAGAGACGAGGCATAGAAGAGGCTGAGGCTCTTGCTAAGGAAAAGGAAGAAGCGGAGGCCGAGAAACAACGAGAGAAAGAAGAAGAGGAAGCTGAGAAACAGCGCGAAAGAGAAGAAAAGGAAGCTGCAAAGGCTGCGGAAAAAGCAGAGAAAGAAGCGGCCAAGAAGGCCGAAGCTGAAGCTAAGGCAGAGCAGCGTGAGAAAGAGAAAGAAGAAGCAGCGAAGAAAAGAGCTGCCAAATCAGTTGGTAATACAATAACTGGAACAGTTGGAAGAGAAGTGGGCAAAACAGTCGGAAAGAAATTCGGCAAGTTCGGTCAGACCCTCGGTGGTAACGTAGGCGCCAGCCTCGGTCGAGGAATCTTCTCAACCCTCTTCTCCAAAAAATAAACTGAGTATATAGAGATTAATGAGTATATGGGGTCGGTTCTTATTTACTCGCTCGATGAGTGAGTGAGTAAATAAGAACCGACCCCATATACTCATATGTGCAAAACAGAACCGCCCCTATTTGCATACCAATTTTCATAAAAACAGTTGACATCGTTGTGAACATATAATATTATACATGATATAATATATAAAACAAAACAATATTGTATTATCACGAAAGGAAGAATGCTATGATTTACCAATTAACAGCACCTCTTTTGGATGCATGTGTTTTGGGGATTGTAAATGAAGAGGACTCCTACGGATATACCTTAACTCAGAAGGTTAGGGAGCTTGTAGATATATCTGAATCTACACTTTATCCGGTTCTCAGGAGACTTCAGAAGGATCAATACCTATCAACTTATGATCAGCCTTATCAGGGTCGTAATAGAAGATATTACAGAATAACTGATAGTGGTAAGGATCAGCTTAATATCTATAGAGAGGAATGGGATGTTTACAAAGATAAGGTTGATATCCTGTTAGGAAATGCACCAAAGACTGAGGAGGAAAATAAGAATGAATAAGAATACATTTCTTAGTGAGTTATCACGAAAGCTTCGTGGCTTACCTAGACAGGAATGTGATGAGGCACTAAATTATTATAATGAATATTTTCTGGATGCAGGCGTAGGTGACATGGATGATGTTACATCTCTTGTAGGAACTGTAGATGAAGTTGCTGATAGAATTCGTGAGGAATGTACAGATAAGCAGATTGAGAAAGTCAACGAAGAGGGCGGTATCAAAAATAGTACAACTGCTATTTGGCTTATCATCATTGGAATATTCGCAGCACCAATAGCATTTCCAATTGCATTAACAATAGCAGTACTTGCATTCACTCTAATTGTTGTTGCTGGCGCCATTATTGTGGCACTACTTATTTCTGCTTTTGCTATATTTATTTCAGGTATAGTTGTTATCCCGGCGGTTTTCTGGTGTTCAACCTTTGCTCAGGGACTTGTAATTCTCGGTATTGCATTTGTACTTATTGGTCTTGGCGGACTAATGCTTATAGCGTTCTTTAAGCTGGGACAGCTGCTTGTGAAAGCGTTAATCGCAATGTTCAGAAATATAGCTAAGAAGAGGAAAGCTAAGAAAGAAGCTAAAGCTGTGGAAGGAGGACTGTCATAATGAAAAAGGGACTGATAATTACTTTAATAACTTTTGTGTGCCTCCTTGCATTAGGAGTAACGCTGATACTAATCGGAATTAAAAATGGTGGAAGCCTTGAGTTTGTTGCTGATTATAAGAATCACAAGGTTTCAAAGGACTATGAACGAAAGATAATTGAAGGCGAGGAAACATTTGATTCCTTTAGTAATATAGATTTGAATATGGATTATTCTGATGTTAAAATAATCGAGGGTGACAAGTATTCAATAAGATATCGTATCTATGAGTGCGAAAATCTTGTCTGCAAGGTTGAAAATGATACACTCATTTTCCATCAGAAGACTAAGTCGACTGTTGATAATTTCCAGTTTTCTACAGTTTGGGATAGTGAAAAGGATGATAATATTTATGTTGAGATAACTGTTCCAAAAGATACTAAGATCAGTAAGCTGGACGTGGTTTCAGATTATGGTGATCTGGATATAAGCATCCCTCAGGTGGATAAGACTAATTTTGATTTTGACTATGGCGATCTAAAGATGGCGGGGGTTACTGGAACAAATCTTGTGATGAATGTTAATTATGGCGATATTTTCATATCAGATTCTGAAATTGATGATATAAGTATTGAATCTGATTATGGTGATTATACTCAGACCAATTCTACATCTAAGAAAATGTCTATTGATATGGATTATGGCGATATAAATGTATCTAAGACCAGAATCGATAGTATTGAAATACAAACCAATTATGGTGATACAGATATTAATCTCATAGGTGAAGAAGCTGACTATGATTTCGATCTCAAGCTGGACTATGGGGAAATCAAACTAAGTGGAAAAGAATTTGAAGAGAAATATAAAACATCAAATGGCAAGGATAAGACTATTGTAATAGATTCTGACTCAGGAGATGTAGATATATCCTTCAACTAAAGAAAAGCCATTAGATGAGTATATAGGGACGGTTCTTATTTACTCACAGAAACGGAGAAATAATGTTATATATAATACGACATGGTAAGACAGACTGGAATAATTTGTGGAAGATTCAGGGGAGGACTGATGTTCCACTTAATGAGGAAGGCAGGGCGATGGCTGAGAGTGCTGCTGAGGAATATAAGGATATTAATTTCGATATAGCCTTTTCATCGCCGCTGATCAGAGCTAAGGAGACGGCGGAGATTCTTCTGAAGGATAGAGATATCCCTATCATCTACGATGATAGATTAATGGAAATGTGCTTCGGCGTGTATGAAGGCTTTGAGAAATGCTTTGACACTCCAAATTGCCCATTAAATGTATTCTTCCAGGCTCCTGAAAAATACGTTGTTCCTGTTGAAGGGGCGGAGAGTATGGAAGAGCTTTTTAATAGAACTGGTGAATTCTTAAAAGATAAGGTTGAGCCAGAGCTTGCAGCAGGGAAGGATGTCCTCATTGTCGGTCACGGTGCTATGAACTCCAGTATTGTCTGCCAGGTCAGAAATATGCCGATAAAGGATTTCTGGAGTGCAGGTATAGAAAACTGCAAATTAATGAGATTAATATAGATAAATAGTACACTTTGTGATAGAATTCAGTGGTGCCTTAAAGGGCACCACTTTTTATGAAAGGGCAAACTACAATGAGCGGCAAATCTAATAGTAAAAGTACTAAGAAAGGTAACGTATTCGACAGATATAGGAAGAATAGACCGATAGATGTTGTGAACACAGCCTTTCTTATTTTTATGACATCGGTTTTCTCTCTTTATATGCACAATAAATATTTTGATATTACAGGAACCAGAGCGTCACTATTCATGAATGTTGGCCTGGTATATATTATTCTTGCAATTATGGCATTTTTTCTTGAGTTAATGATGATCAGATATTATGAGCCTGACGCAAAGCTTTTTTATAAGGATTCTAAAATAATACTCATGCCAGAGCTATGGATGGGACTATTTCTTCTCGCAAACTTTTTTGCATGGCTTATGTCGGATAACAAGAAGGGTTCGTGGGATGGCTCAACCGGTAGAAGATTCGGTCTGGCAATGGTAATTGTCTTGGCCCTTGTATTCACGCTGTTAGCCAGACAGACACAGATTAATAAATTTGTTTATATATCACTTACACTTGTATCCACATTTACATTTGTTATTGCTTTTCTGCAGCACTTTGGTAATGATCCTTTCAAGCTTCGTGCAAAAGTAGTAGCGAGACAGAAGGAAATGTTCATATCAACCTTTGGAAATATTAATACCTACGGCGCATATCTCTGCGTTGTGATTCCTATATTTGTGGCACTTTTTGTGTTTAGTCAGAAGCTATGGGTACGCATTCTGTCCGGTATATCGATTGTTCTTTCTGCAATGGCAATTATCCCGGCAAAGAGCGATAATGTTTACCTCGGCAGCGGCGCAGCATTTCTGCTTATATTCTATATTGCGATTTATTATAAAAGATTTACTGAATACATCTTCTCAGTACTGCTACTGGGAATCGGCCTATTAATCATGGCATATCTCAACTTCATCTGGAGCGGAAGTCAAAAGCACATAAATGGTATCGCTGAGATAGTTGAGAATCCTGTTATAATGCTCCTGTTTGTTATACTTGTTGCAGGAATACTTCTTATATCAATGGCCTTCAGAGGTATGAAGTATGAGTTATATAAAAAGGTACAGAGCGTAAAGTTTTTGATAGTGGTTACTGTTCTTCTGGTGATTACCGGAATAATAGTTGTGATACTTGGAGTAAGGTCCGGTAGTTCATTTTTCGTTTTCAATGATGAATGGGGCACCTTCAGAGGATATATCTGGAGAAGAAGCTTTGATCTATTCAAGGTAAATGCCACACCAATGCAGAAGATTTTTGGTCATGGTAATGAAACTCTGGCCGCCCTTATGAAAAAATATTATTATGAAGAGATGGTTACTGTTACACAGAAGAAGTATGATAATGCTCATAATGAGTTACTTCAGTATCTTGTTACAACCGGACTCTTCGGAGTTGCATCTTACCTTGGATTAATATTTACTTCTTTGTTTTATATATTAAAGAGGAACAAAGGTGACGCCATTGCACTTGCTTGCCTTGCAAGTGGAGTAGCATATTTCGCGCAGGCACTGGTAAATCTTAATCAGCCAATAACATCCCCATATTTCTTTGTTGTACTTGCGGCAGGTGTGGGTTATATCAGATACCGCGACCAGGGATATGGCGCAGCGTGACATTTTAATTGTCAGATGTTATACTATAAAAGATTGTTAAGAGGTTATAAAGGAGAAAAATTATGCAGATATATGAAGAATTAGTAGAAAGAGGCCTGATAGCTCAGGTTACAGATGAGGATGGAGTCAGAGACCTTATTAATAATGGAAAGGCTACATTTTATATTGGCTTTGATCCAACTGCTGATTCATTACACGTAGGACATTTCATGGCTCTTTGTCTTATGAAGAGACTTCAGATGGCTGGTAACAGACCTATAGC
Organism: uncultured Lachnospiraceae bacterium; assembly: GCA_946414825.1. GTDB lineage: Bacteria > Bacillota > Clostridia > Lachnospirales > Lachnospiraceae > Eubacterium_Q. The sequence goes on along the minus strand of CAMKQB010000011.1, from coordinate 3,255 downwards.
TCTTGTAGGTGGCGGTACTGGTATGATTGGAGATCCTTCAGGAAGAACAGATCTTAGAAAAATGATGACTACAGAAATGATAGATCATAACTGTGAATGCTTTAAGAAGCAGATGAGCAGATTTATAGAATTTGGACCAGACAAGGCAATGATGGTTAATAATGCTGACTGGCTTAGAGACCTTAACTATATTGAATTCATTCGTGATATCGGTTCAATGTTCAAGGTTAATAACATGCTTCGTGCTGAGTGCTACAAGCAGAGACTTGCCAGCGAAGAGGGACTCACATTTCTTGAGTTTAACTACATGCTTATGCAGAGCTATGATTTCCTTAAGCTTTATGAGGAATATGGCTGTAATCTTGAGTTTGGTGGAGATGATCAGTGGTCTAACATGCTAGGTGGACGTGAGCTTATTCGTAGAAAGCTTGGTAAGGAAGACGCTCAGGCTATGACTATTACACTGCTTCTTAACTCAGAAGGTAAGAAAATGGGTAAGACAGCAAATGGAGCTGTATGGCTTGATCCTGAGAAGACAACTCCATACGATTTCTATCAGTACTGGAGAAATGTTGATGACGCCGATGTAATTAATTGCATCAAGATGCTTACATTCCTTCCGTTGGAGGAGATACATGCTATGGAGAGCTGGGAAGGTGCTGAGCTTAATAAGGCTAAGGAAATTCTTGCATATCAGCTGACTGAGCTTGTACACGGAGAAGAAGAGGCTAAGAAGGCAGAGACAGCTGCTAAGTCTATTTTCGGTGGCGGTGGTACAGAAAATATGCCTGAAACAGCACTTGCAGATGAAGATTTCAAAGAAGATGGAACTATTGATCTGATAAGTATACTTGTAAAAAGTGGACTTGTTCCATCCCGTGGTGAAGGACGCCGTGCTATAGAGCAGAATGGTATCGCTGTAAATGGGGAAAAGGTTACAGATATCCATGCAAGCTATAGCAAAGATACATTTAACGAGGAATTTGTACTTAAGAGAGGTAAGAAAAACTTCCGTAAAATAGTTCTTGGATAATTAGAAGAGGGGTGTATTATGGGGATTAAAGATATTGGTAGAGATTTTGGTATTTTAAAGGGTAAAAAACCGGAAGTTGAGTTTTCAGGTCTTACAGATAAAGTCATAAATGTAGATAAGGAACTCAACCTATATACCAGAGAGGGACAGTTCTATGTTCTTCTTGCTGATGCAGATATTGATGAGAGAGTCGAGATTGAGCGTATGATCGACCAGACAGGCTGCTTCATCACATCAGTTTCTAGTGGTATTGAATGTATGGATGAGATTAGTCGCGACAAGTACGACCTGATACTCCTTGCAAGAAATATGCCTAGAATGGATGGTATCCAGACATTAAATAATATGAAGAATAGTCCGATGAATAAGTCTAAGGACGCAAAGGTTTATATTATTTTAGGTGAGAAGGTAGATGAACCTGATATATTCTTCGAAAATGCTGGATTTAATGGCATCATTCGTAAACCAATAGATAGAACAATTCTTCAGAACATTATTATAAGTCTTGTTCCATCCAAGATGCTCCCCGATGACGAGGAGCTCCTGGAGGAAATCAAGAGAGGCGCCGAGGATGCCGAGGTTCTAAAGGGCTGTGGAGTAAGACTCCTGGAAGCTCTTAAGAATTTTGGTGGCGATATTGACGCTTACAAAGAAACTGCTTCTAAGTTCTGTGATGATTACGAAATAGTTAGCTCTAATATGATAGATGCTTTATTTTCCGGCAAAAATACAGAGTACATGAATTATTCTCGAGATATGCGAGAGAGTGCTAGAAAAATAGGTGCGGCTTATCTGGCTGACTGCTTCGACGATCATGTTAATATGTCAAAGGAAGATAGTCTCGATGTAGCTGAGAGTAACTGGCACAGCTTAGTAAATGAATGGGAAAATGTAGTGTCAGGCCTCGCAGGATGGTTGGGAAAAACAAGTATTCAGCTCGGTTCTACTGAGGTCTTAACCTCTGACACAAATGGTATTAGACTATCCGACCAGGACATCAAAAATAGAATTGAAGAAATACTTATTAATCTTGAAAATAATGAGCAGGAACTTGCTTATAAGAATTTAAATAGACTGTTTGAATACGAGCTGCCACATGATATTAGACACAAGATAGATAGGGTGTCCAGAGCATTTGATCAGGATAGAATAAATACGGCGGTAGATATTCTTAGAAGTATTTAATGTCTTCTTCACGTTTGCCCTTTTTCTTTGGAATAGGCATCGTGATTTTGAATCTTTTCTGTTCTTCAATCATATCCTCAGGGAGATGCTGAATAACATATTGATACAGGTCTCTTTCGTATATTTCAGAAAGAATGGCCAGTTCTTCGGCTGTGGGCTGTGTGCGTCCACATTCGATACTGCTGTATGCCTGTCTTGAGATGTGAAGGATACTAGCAATATCTTCTTGAGATAGTTTGTGGGCGAGTCTGAGTTTTCTTAGAACATCGCCCCAATAGATTTTTATTGACATGATAGTTCTCCTTTCGTCTGAATGTTAACTAGTTACATTTTCATGTTAGTCTTAATGTGTTAACGTTTAGTGAAAAGGTTATTTATTTTAAAGGGTGGGAGGTATTTTAATTGAGTAAAGCAGATGAAATATATATAAAGATGTGCCAGGATATCCTTGGCAGTGGAATTAGTACTGAAGGTGAGAAGGTTCGTCCTAAATGGGAGGATGGAACCTTTGCTTATACTATAAAGAAATTCGGAGTTATTAATCGTTATAATCTGCAGGAGGAGTTTCCTGCGATTACTCTTCGCAAGACTTATATCAAGTCGGCCATAGATGAGATTCTGTGGATATGGCAAAAAAAATCCAACAATATCAATGAACTGAAAAGTAATATATGGGATGAATGGGCAGATGAAGAGGGGTCTATAGGAAAAGCCTATGGATATCAGCTGGGCGTCAAGCACCAGTATAAGGAAGGAATGTTCGACCAGGTCGATAGAGTTCTTTTTGATCTAAAGGAAAATCCATATAGCAGAAGAATTATGACGAACATCTATGTTCATCAGGATCTGCATGAGATGCATCTTTACCCATGTGCGTATAGTATGACATTTAACGTTACAGGAGATAAACTAAATGCTATCTTAAACCAGCGTTCTCAGGATGTACTTGCAGCTGGAAACTGGAATGTAGTTCAGTATGCAGCACTTCTTATGATGATTGCCCAGGTAACTGGATTTAAGCCAGGTGAGCTGGTTCA
>CAMKQB010000010.1 GCA_946414825.1 uncultured Lachnospiraceae bacterium | reverse complement strand
TTATACGATGAAATGCCGAACGGCTATCAAGAAAGCATTCAGAAGGGACTCGGTGCGGTGCGGTATTTCAGCAGAAATATGTCATTTGGAACAGGCTCTGAGGAGGAACGAATCGCCAGATTAAAGAAAGAGCTTGAAGCAACAGATGCAGTCGTTATCGGAGCAGGCGCCGGACTTTCCACTTCTGCTGGACTGACCTATAGCGGAGAGCGATTTGAAAGGTACTTCTTTGACTTTGCAAGGAAGTACGGCATCCAAGATATGTATTCCGGCGGGTTCTATCCCTTCCCCGATGAAGAAACACGCTGGGCATGGTGGGCAAGGCATATCTATTTCAACCGATATATTGACGCTCCGAAACCTGTCTATCAGGAACTGCTCTCACTTGTGAAAGATAAGGATTATTTTGTTGTTACAACGAATGTAGATCACCAGTTCCAGAGAGCAGGCTTTGATAAAAAGCGGCTTTTCTATACTCAGGGTGACTATGGCTTGTTCCAGACTGTGGACGGCAGGAATGGCAAGACCTACGACAATGAAGAGTGGGTAATGAAAGCAATGGCGGCGCAGGGCTTTGTGAAGGATGCGGACGATGTGTTCCAAGTGCCGGAGGACGGCAATATAACCATGCGTATTCCGACAGAACTTATCCCGAACTGTCCGGATGACGGCTCAGATGTTACCATGAACCTTCGCTCCGATGATTCCTTTGTCGAGGACGAAGGCTGGCACAGAGCGTCTGCGGCATATTCCGACTTCTTTCGCAGGTGCGAGAATCTTCATGTGCTTTACCTGGAGCTTGGCGTGGGAGCCAATACGCCTGTCATTGTGAAGTATCCGTTCTGGCAAATGACACTGGCAAATGAAAAGTCAGTGTATGCTTGTATCAATTATGGCGAAGCATTTTGCCCGGGCAAAATTGCAAACAGGAGTATCTGCATTGATGGGGATATTGGTGATGTGTTTGCGAAAATAAAATAATAACAGGGATTTAAAAGAAAAATCAGGCTCCAAAACTGCCGTCATCGGTAGTGAGGGAGCCTTTTTTCTCAGTAAATATCACGAGGTAGATGTATGTAGACAGTCGCATTACTAAAAAACCTATTGACATGGTAGGTAATAAATGTTAAGATGACCATCGTTAAGTGAGATGCTCACTTACGTTTAAAAGAAAGTTAGAGGATAAAAAGATGACAAAGTCTTTCGTGACAAAAATGAATAACTGTTGCTGTCGCATACTGAGTTCCCGGACATGTAATATGGCTGGTGTTTTAGTATGTCGATGTTGTCGTCCACTCTAATAACACATTTTTAGAACCAACCATTTACCCGGGAGCTTATTTTAAGCTTCCGGGTTTTTCTTTTGCATTTTTGCAAAGCATTAAAGAACAATTAATCACGAAAAGATAGGAGATAAGAAAATGTCAATCAAACTTAATTCATTAGTAATTCACGGTGGTATAGATGGAGACGAAAGAACAGGTGCTGTAAATGTACCTATCTACCAAACTTCAACATATAAGCAGGACGGCCTCGGAGAGAATAGAGGCTGGGAATATTCCAGAACAGGAAATCCAACCAGAGCAGCTCTGGAGAAGCTCGTAGCAGACCTCGAAGGCGGCGAATATGGACTAGCCTTTGCTTCAGGATTATCTGCAATCAACACGGTGCTGTCTCTATTTAAGGAAGGCGACAGACTCATCGTATCAGATAACATCTACGGGGGTACATTTAGAATCCTTGATAATGTATTCAAGAACTTCGGAATCACCTACACAATAGTTAACACCTCTGACCTTGATGAAATCGAGAGGGTTCTGAAGGAGGATACGGAAGGCGGAAATGATATAAAAGCAGTTTATATTGAGAGTCCTGCAAACCCACTTTTAACAATCACAGATATCGAGGAAGTTTCGGAGCTTGCGAAGATCTATAACAAGAAGGTGATCGTGGACAACACCTTCCTGACTCCTTACCTTCAGAGACCGCTTTCTCTCGGTGCAGACATCGTTATCCACAGTGGAACTAAATACCTCGGTGGACACAGTGATACGGTTTCGGGCTTTGTTGTTGTAAATGATAAGGAAATCGCAGATAGACTCTATTATCTGCAAAATGCTATCGGCGGCGTACTTGGTCCTTGGGACAGCTACCTGATGATTAGAGGCATCAAGACCCTCGGAGTTAGAATGGACCGTCACGTTCAGAATGCAGAGAAGGTTGCAGAGTGGCTGGTATCCAGCGGCTATGTAGATAAGGTTTACTACCCAGGTCTTAAGTCAGACCCTGGCTACGAGGTTCAGAAGAAACAGGCCGATGGTCCGGGCGCGATGATCTCCTTTACTCTTAAGAAGAAGTATGACTACAGGAGATTCTTCAAGTCTCTCAAGCTTGTTACTCTCGCAGAGAGCCTCGGTGGAGTGGAGTCCCTTGTATGCCACCCGGCTTCTATGACACACGCGGCTATTCCGAAGGATATCAGAGAAGCAGTTGGAATCACAGATGAGCTCATCCGACTCTCCGTTGGAATTGAAGATGTGGACGACATCATCGCGGATCTCACCCAGGCGATAGAAGAGTCTCGAAATAAGTAAGCAGAAGAGATTGGAATAAGATAGTAGTGAAAAAGTTTAAAATTGATTAGAAATAATAATAAAAGAAGGTGCAGAAATGGAAGTATATAATAACGTACAGGAAATGATCGGAAATACCCCGATATTAAAACTTAATCACCTCGGAGTTAAGCCAGGTGTAAATGTATATGCAAAGCTTGAACTCATGAATCCTGCAGGAAGTGTAAAGGATAGAGTTGGAATTTATATGATAGAGGATGCAGAGAGAAGAGGCCTCCTTAAGCCGGGCGGAACTATTGTTGAAGCAACTGCCGGCAATACCGGAATAGGAATTGCAGTTGCGGCTCTTAATAAGGGCTACAAGATAATCTTTGCAGTTCCTGAGAAATTTTCTATTGAGAAGCAGCGTGTTATGGCTGCACTCGGGGCAGAGATAGTTCATACCCCTAGAGAGGAAGGAATGCTGGGGGCAGACAGAAAGGCGGATGAGATCATCGCCTCCATTCCAGGTGCGGTTTCTATGAAGCAGTTCCACAATCCTTCCAATCCACAGTCACACTACGAGACAACAGGACCTGAGATATATAGACAGCTCGACGGCCAGATAGACTATCTGGTGGCAGGCGCAGGAAGCGGTGGTACATTTTCAGGAGTTGTAAAGTATCTCAAGGAACAGAACTCCAATATCCAGGGAGTGCTTGCGGATCCAATTGGTTCTATCATCGGTGGTGGCGAACACGCGGACTACGACATTGAAGGAATCGGAAATGACTTTATCGCTGACACTATGGATGTAACTCTCATTGATAAGGTTATCAAGATAACAGACGATAATGCATTTACTACGTCTAGACTTCTTGCTGCAAAGGAAGGAATCCTTGCGGGTTCTTCTTCGGGAGCGGCCCTCTATGCAGCTCTTAAGCTGGCAGAAGAAGTGGACGAAGGAAATATTGTCGCAATCCTTCCGGACCGCGGAGATAGATATATCAGCAAGGGACTTTTTTAATGAGTTTTTCTCTTTTTAGTCGTTTGAACTTGTGTTACAATAGAAAGAGTTTAAAACTATAAGAAGAGGAGAGGTTATTATGGCGAAAGTACTTGTGGGAAAAAGAGAAATCGATAGCGATGTCATACTAATTGGTGGCACTGCTGTAGCAGGGGCTGGACTTATAGGATACGGTATATTCAGCCTGATATCTGCCCGTAAAATGAAGAAGAAGGCGCAGGAGTCTGTAGACGACGAAGAGGAATATGAGAAGTTTAAGCTCCTGAAGGAGCATAAGGCTCGTAAGAAGAGAAAGAGAAAAATAAGAAGGGGTATACTTGGAATAGTTATTGGAACTATTTCACTTGGAATAGCAACAGTTTTACTTACACCGCTCAAGATAGTGATCGATGCTAAGACCGGCGAGCTTGGAGAAAAGCTTGGAGATATCAAGGTTCTTGGAGAAAATAAACTAGCAGATGCAAGAAGCTTTGGGGAAAGCAAGCTTGCAGATGTAAGAAGCTTTGGCGAGGATAAGCTCGATGATATCAGAAGTCTTCGTAAAAAGATCGATGATATAAAAGTAGTTGTAGATAAAATCGAGAAGATAAAAGCCGTAGGCGAGAAGGTAAAAGAGAGACTGTAAGCTATGTTGACGAAGGTTGTTCGTACTGAGATAAGACGCGAAGCGTGGAAGAATCTCAAGAGAAAATATTATTTAAATATACTGATAACATTTATTGTTTCAATCATAATCGCAGGTGGTTATCAGTTCGCTACTCAGAGTAATGGATCTGAAATAGATATCAAGGGAGCGGGCGACATCACTGATAATACACTTACTACAACTGCAAATGTGCTGAAGTCAGAGGACTATTTCCTGATAAATGGATTCGGTGGTAAGTCCACCAATAGTTCCAATGCGATGATCGTTCAGCAGTTTGTTAGAAACGTATTCGGAATAAAGGACGTACCTAATCCTGATGAGGTGTCATACACCTCTACGGATTATTATGGAGGCGTGGCCTCTATATTTGTCAATGAGATGACAGGTAGCCAGTCCTTTATTTTTGGTATAGTCAACGGTCTGAACCAATTGATATTCAAGGGCAAGATCGCGAACTCTATTATCATTTTTATCTTTTCAATCATATCGATATTCATTTTCGTATTTGTGAAAAATGTAATCGTGGTAGGCAACAATAGGTACTTCCTGGAACAGAGAAGATATCACGAGACAGGTCCTGGAGAATTACTATTCCCATATAAGAATAAAAGACTGAAGAATATTTCGCTGGTTATGTTTCTTAGATATATCTTCCAGCTTCTATGGAATCTCACTATCGTGGGCGGAATCATAAAGCATTATGAATATCTGCTCATTCCATATATCATTGCTGAGAATCCACAGACTAACTGGAAGGATGCCTTCAAGATATCTAAACAGCTGATGATGGGCGAGAAGTGGAGAACTTTCGTGCTCGATGTATCCCTCTTCCCGTGGACTATCCTTTCATCCGTGACCTATAATTTATCTTCACTTTTCTTCTCAGATGCATATGTTCAGTGCGTTAAGGCTGAACTCTATATGAGAATAAGAAATGCAAAACATGAGCAGCTCGCGCTTGGCCTCCGTAAATGGCTAAATGACGACATGCTTGCAATAGAACATATCGAAGAGAGAGAACACCCATCTGGAGAAGAGGTGCTGGATATTCCTCAGCTTCACATCAGAAGCATCGCTGAGGACTATAACAGAAAATATTCCTTCGTTTCACTGGTAGAGCTTTTCTTCACCTATTCCCTTGTGGGTTGGCTGTGGGAAGTATTCTACTACATCGTATCAACAGGTATGGTGGTTAACCGCGGAACTATGCATGGACCTTGGCTTCCTATCTACGGTTGCGGCGGAATCCTGATCATACTTCTGCTGAAGCCCCTCAGAGATAAACCCGTTTGGCTCTTCATAGGTGCAACTACAGTCTGCGGCGTAGTCGAATATACTACCGCTTGGGCGCTCGAGACTTTCCTTCATAAGAAGTGGTGGGACTATACAGGATACTTCCTGAATATCCACGGCAGAGTCTGCTTCGAAGGACTTCTGGTCTTTGGAATGGCGGGAATGGCATTTACCTACGTATTCTCTCCAATGCTGGATGACCTATATCAGAAGATGGGAATGAAGAGTAGGAAGATACTTTGTGCGGTGCTTATTATTCTATTCCTTGCCGACCTCGTGTGGTCCGTTATTTCGCCAAATACTGGAGCGGGCATCACGATGTAACACGTAGTTTTCATTACTAGCTTTTCTAAAAAAAATTATTGTGATATGATACTCATTGCTGACCATTCGGGGAGTTTTCAGAGAATGGTTTTCGACAAAATGTTGGAGGAATTACGAAATGAAAAATAAACCATATCCGTTTTATGAGCCACCAATAATGAATGATCTGAAGCATTTATTAAATAGACAGGCGACTGAGCATCCAGATGAAACAGCATTTGTATATCCATGTGAAACAGGTGAGATGAAGAAGTCTTATCTGGATTTCCAGGAGGATGTAAATGCACTTGGTGCTTGGATGTATCACAAGAAGATTAAGGATAAGCATGTCGCTATAATTGGTGAGAATTCTTACGAGTGGCTGGTTGCTTACTTCGCAACAGTTCTTGGTGGAAATGTAGCAGTAGCTATAGATAAGAACCTTCCAGAAGAGGAAGTTATAGATCTCGCCAAGATGGGAGATGTAGAGGTTGCTTTTGCAACAAATACATATTTTGAGAAGATTAATAAGAAGGCTGCTAAGAAATGCTATAACCTCAAGGAATATGATGATTATATGTCAGAGGGTAGACAGTTCCTCAAGGATGGAGAGACTGACTTCCTGAACTACGAGATAGTTCCAGAGAAGACAGCAACTATTCTCTTTACATCAGGTACTTCAGGAGTTAGCAAGGGTGTTGAGCTTACAAACCACAACATCGCTTATGAAATAGTTCATACAAGTATGCTTTTCGAGCCAAAGGGTGGCGTACTCGCTGTACTTCCATTCCATCATGCCTTTGGTCTGGTGGTTGGAATCCTCATGGTTGTAAACTATGGAAAGCCAATCTATATCAATAAGAGTCTTAAATATGTTAAGAAGGAAATGGCTGAGTTCGGTCCTCAGACAATGTTCCTTGTTCCAATGTTTGTGGAGTTCTTCCATAAGCAGATATGGGCTGAGATAGCTAAGAGAGGCGCTACTCAGGCCTTTAAGGGTCTCATGAAGTCTACAGACCTTCTCCTCAAGACAGGCGTAGATGTAAGAAAGAAGACCTATGGTTCTATCCAGAAGGTATTCGGTGGAAATCTTGAATATATCATCTGCGGTGGTGCTGCACTTGATCCAATGTATGTAAAGGAATTCCGTACATGGGGTATCGAGATACTAAATGGTTACGGTGCTACAGAGTGCTCACCTGTTACTGCAGTTAACAGACCATACTTCCGCAAGGATGGCAGTGTTGGACATCTCGTTCCGGGACTTGAGGCTAAGGCAACAGAGGATGGCGAGCTTTGCTTCAAGGGCGAGATAGTCATGAAGGGCTATTACAAGAATGAGGAGGCTACAGCTGAGGCACTTCAGGATGGCTGGTATCATACAGGAGACCTCGGATATGTGGATGAGGATAACTTCATTTTCCTTACAGGTAGAAAGAAGAATCTTATCATCCTCAGCAATGGTGAGAATATCTCACCAGAGGAACTGGAACAGAATATCCTTCGTGATAATGCAGTTGAAGAGGCTCTTGTATATGATGAGAATGGTAAGATTGTAGCTGAGATCTATCCTACAGAGGATCATAGAGATGATGTTCAGTACTTCGAGAAGTTGAAGAACAAGGTTAACAAGGGAAGACCTATGTATAAACAGATAGCTACTGTCAAGCTTCGTAATGAGGAATTCATCAAAAATGCTACTATGAAGATAGTAAGATACAAGAATATACCTGGTGCTGCACCTGCAAATGATGCAGAGAAATAAAGCCGGATTTACAGGGAGAGGTTAGCCTCTCCCTTTTATATTGGAAAAAACTAATATTTCTTTTATATCCTCAGATAATGTGGTACAATAAAAAACTGAGTTACTAGGACAAATAACGGGAGTTTATTATCTGATGGATATAATTTCGATATTACAATTGCTAGGTGGAATAGGACTATTTCTCTTTGGTATGAGCCAGATGAGTTCCTCTCTTGAGAAGCTGACTGGATCAGGTCTCGAGAGAATCCTTGAGAGAGTTACAACTAGTAAGAAAAAAGGCGTCGGCGTTGTAAAGGGCTGGGGCTTTGGCGTAGGAGTTACCGGTATCATTCAGAACTCTGCCGCCACAACTATAATGCTTATAGGTTTCGTAAATGCCGGAATTATGAAGGTTGCTCAGGCTATGCCTGTAGTCTTCGGTGCAAATGTCGGTAGTACAGTTACATCACAGATTCTGCGTCTGGGAGATATTGGAAGTGATAACTTAATACTTCAAATACTTCAACCATCTTCCTTTGCTCCTATCCTTGTGGGCATAGGCGCATTTATCATACTTTTTTCCAAGAATAAGAAAGCTAAGAACGTTGCTGGAATATTTGTAGGTCTCGGCATGCTGTTCTATGGAATGACTCTTATGGAGTCTGTCTTTGCTCCATTCAAAGAAAATGGCAATTTCAAAGAGCTGTTCACTTCCTTTGAGAATCCGCTGCTCGGAATTCTTATTGGACTGGTGATCACTGTGATTCTGCAGAGTTCAAATGCTTCTGTAGGTCTTCTTCAGGCGCTGTCCGCAACGGGTGTTATCTCCTACAGTGTGGCTATTCCAATTATTATCGGTGAGAATCTTGGAAAATGCTCCACAACTGTAATTGGCGGAATCGGTGCTAATAAGAAGGCGAAGAGACTGGTGGTGGGTTACCTCTTCTTCAATATATTTGGAGCAGTTCTCTTCACAGTGCTTATCTATATGCTGCATCATACAGTCGGACTTCCATTCATGCATAACTCAGTTAACAGAGGTAGTATAGCTACACTTCACTTCCTCTTTAACTTTCTGACAAGTATGATTCTCCTTCCTTTCTCCAACAGGGTTTCAGAATTTACAGAGAAGGTTGTGGGAGGAGACGGCGAAAGACCGGAGGACAGAGAACTTGCCAAGCTTGATGATATGCTGCTGAATACACCAACTATTGCGCTTGAACAGTGTAGGTCACTGATCTGTAAGATGAGTGAGACAGTTCAGGAGAACTACAAGCTGGCAACGGACATGATATATAAGTACGACGACACGCTAATTCCTAAGATGGAAGAGAACGAAGAGTTTATTGATAAATGTGAAACCGTGCTTTCCGCTTACATAGTCCGCATTAATCGTAAGCGACTGACCCTTGAAGACAAGCTGACGGTTTATGAGATACTGAACTCCATCGGAGACTTCGAACGAATGGGCGACTATTGTATGAATATCGCCTATGTAGCTAGAGATAAAAATGAGCAGGAGATACATTTCTCTCCTTCAGGACATAAAGAAGTAGAAACAATAATCGAAGCAGTTAAGTATACTGTTGATACGACAGTTACAGCCTTTAAGGAAGATGACATGTCCATGGCAATCAGGGTCGAACCACTTTCGACAGCCATAGATGAGATGAAGGAGATCATCAAGTCGCACCATGTGGATAGACTTCAAGAGGGTACCTGTAGTATAGCAGGTGGTGTATCGCTTTTTGATCTGGTAAATAGCTTCGAGCGTATAGCATCTCACGCAGCGAATATTTCGCTCCATGTTATTAAGAAAATCAGAAAAGATGATGATTTCGATGAGATGCATGGCCATGCAAGTGATGAGCATAGTGAAGAATATAAGGCACTTTATCATTATTATGAATCACAATACATTGATCCTATTTTGAAGGATCACAGCGATAGAATTGCTGGTGCGACTGAGGATAAGGCGCAAGAGGTTGAAAAGACTGAAAAGGCTGCTAAGCCAACTAAGGAAGAAAAGGCCGAGAAAGCTCAGAAGGAAAAGAACGCTAAGAAGGTTAGAAAAGCTAAAGAGAAGATAAAGAAGAATAAGGAAGCCAAAGAAACAAAATCATCTAAGAATGAAAAGACAGCTAAGGCAACCAAGGGAAATATAAAGGAAACTAAAGATAAAGAAACGAAAGATAACAAGGATAACAGAGGAGAGAAGTAATGGCTGATATGAGACAAAACATGGCAAAAATATCACAGGAGGAATTCAGGTACGCGCAGGACGTTATCAAGAGACTATCAGACTACTATGATGCGAAGGTAGTTGGTCAGCAGAATCTCAAGTTCGCACTGGTTGCTTCCATCATTGCAGATGGACATGTGCTGATTGAGTCAGTTCCTGGACTTGCTAAGACAACTGCGGCAAAGACTATATCTGATGCGGTTGATGGTAAGTTCTCCAGAATACAGTGTACACCTGATTTGCTTCCAAGTGATATCATAGGAACTCAGGTTTATAACCAGGCGACAGGACAGTTCGATACAACACTCGGACCTGTATTCGCAAACTTTGTCCTGCTGGATGAGATTAACAGATCCAGTGCCAAGACTCAGAGTGCCATGCTTGAGGCTATGCAGGAGCGTCAGGTTACTATCGGTGGTGCGTCCTACAAAATGCCAGGGGATGTATTCATAGTTATTGCAACCCAGAACCCTATCGAACAGGAAGGAACATACCTCCTGTCAGAGGCTCAGACAGACCGTTTCATTATCAAGGAGAAGATAACATATCCTACTCCTGCAGAAGAGTCAGAGATTCTCAATCGTATTGAGTCAGGTGTTATCAAGAAGACTCCAGCAGTTTTATCTATCCAGGATGTAGACCGTGTTCAGGATATAGCTGAAAGAGTTTACGTGGATGCATCCATTAAGAAATACATTTCTTATATTGTAGATGCTACAAGACACTGTGAGAAGGTTCTTCCAAGTGAACTGAGCAGATATGTGAAGATGGGTGCCAGCCCAAGAGCATCTATAGCATTTATGAAGATAGCAAAGGCAGTTGCTCTGATCTATGGAAGAACTTATGTTATTCCGGACGATGTTAAGCTTCTGCGTCATCAGGTACTTAGACATAGAGTTGAGCTTAACTATGCAGCTATAGCTGATGATGTATCAGTTGAGACAATTATCGACAGAATTGTAGGAGCTATTCAAACTCCTTAGTATATTCTGAAAATATATTCACTGTCATCCTGAGCCACTGAAAACACTGTCATCCTGAGTCTGAAGGACGAAGGATCCTACAAGGAAACGAATATGGATTACGATTATCTGGCGCGTATCAAAGCGTCTATCATGTTATATACTCACAAGAAAACATCAAATGTCTTGGACGGAGAGTTCAGTTCTATCTATAGAGGACGGAGCTTTGATTTTGATGACCTCAGAGAGTACGTATATGGAGACAGTGTCCGTGATATAGATTGGAAGTCCTCTTCTAAAACTGGCCGTGTTCTGATACGCCGTTTCATAGCTGACAAGAAGCATAACATTCTTCTTATTGGAGATGCAGGCGCTAAGTTCATGGGGGACACAGATAAGGGCGAGGCAAAGAAGGCTATTGCTCTAAATGTAATGGGCACGATCAGCTATCTGGTAAATGACCATGGCGATGATTATGCACTTCTTACTAGCACAGATAAGGGTTACGACTTCAGCTTCTTCAAGTCCGGAAAGCAGCACCTCGAGAACCTGCTCATCAGATATGATAAATGCCTAAATGAGGAAGAGGCTAAGCCCCTCGGAGAAACCCTTGATTATGTTGCTGAAAACATTCGTAGAAAAATGATCATTTTCATCATTACAGATATGGATGGCGTAGCCAGCCTGAATGACAATCTGCTCAAGAAGCTGACGGTTATGAATGATGTAATGATTATTAATATAGAAGATGCTTATCTCACAGGAGACAATCTGTATGACCTAAGCTCTAAGACCTATGAGAGAGACTATATGCTTCATGACAGAAAGCTGCATCAGGCCGAGATTGCGGACCGTAATAACCGTAAGAAGAAGGCGGAGGAGCTCTTCAAGAAGCACAGAATTAGTTCAGTAGACGTCAGTCGTGAGAGTGACGTAGTAGATAAAATCGTAGAATTATTTGAGAGGCATAAGAATGAAAACATCGGTTGAGTTACAAGACCCATTTTCATATATGGTAATCTGGATCATTTTAGCTGTTGTCTTCATCGCGGGCGTTATCTTCTGCCAGTACTATTTTAGAAAGAAGCTGGGGGACCGCCTTAAGAAGGAGAAGAAGATTAAGATCAAGAAGATCGCAGAGAAGACGCTTGAGGGCCTGAAGAGAAAGTATATAGGAGAAATCGTATATATCGAATCTGATCTGATGAATAACAGGATAAGCGTCAGACAGGCGTATCAGAAGCTCAGTTTGACTATACGTATGTTTGTTTACGAGGTAACTGGTATTAAGGTTCAGAAATATACGCTGACCGAGATACGTAGAGTCAACATACCTCAGCTAACGAATCTGGTGCGAGAGTACTATGAACCGGAGTTTGCCAGAGAGGCTAGAGCGGATGTGAAGACATCCCTAAATAGAACCAGAATGCTCATAGAGAGTTGGAGGAAATAACATGCACTACATACACCCGATGGTGCTGAAGATCGGATTACCTGTACTTGCGATTGCAGTTATTCTGCTTCATGTACTAAAACGTAAAATTAAATATCGTGGTGGTATCAAAGCGGCTAATACTAAGTTCGTTAAGAATCTGAGTATTTATAAGAGTAGGAAGTATATGTATGCTGCTGTATCTGTAGTTATGGAAGTGTGTCTGATAACAACAATTGTTGCTTCACTCTTCCTTGTTGCCAGACCTTCCAAGAAAGAGACTGTCAACAATGGTACTAAGAAGAGAGATATATTCCTGTGTATGGATGTGTCCTATTCTATTTACGAACTGAATGCTGATCTGGTTGAAAGCCTTCAGGACGTTGTGGCGGGACTGGACGGAGATAGATTCGGAGTTTGTATTTACAACACCTCTACTGTTCTGTATGTTCCTATGACAGACGATTACGATTTTGTAAATACTCGTCTCGAAGATATGAAGGAATATTTCAGACTCCAGAAGGAATATATGGAAAAGTTCTACAATCCTTCAACTGGGTACATGCAGTACCAGCCGGATGAATACGAGGAATTCATGGATTACAAAGAGAAGCTGGATTACTATGATGCAGGCACTCTTGTAAATAACTATATGAAGGGTAGTTCCCTTATAGGAGAGGGACTGGCATCCTGTATGTACAGCTTCCCAAGACTCGACGATGAGGATAGAACAAGAATCATTATCATGTCTACTGATAATGCCGAAGAGGCTATGTCCAAGCCGCTCGTAGAGCTGGATGAGGCGACAGACCTCTGTAAGAAAAATGACATTAAGGTCTTCGGTATATTCCCTAACAGAGATAACTGGAGCGGAATGAACACAACAGATTACGATACTGTTGAGAGGGAAATGCAGGACTGTGTAGAAAAGACCGGTGGAAAGTTCTACAAGCAAAGTGAGAGCTTGTCTGTCGATGAGATAATTGCAGATATAGAGAATGAAGAGGCTCTGGAGGTTGAAGAGGTTACTATTACCAAGATAGTAGATAAGCCAACGGGTTGGGTTATCGTACTTATTGTTTCTCTATCTGTTATGTTAGCTATAGGACTGGTGATTAGACTATGATAACTAAACCGATTATTCCACTTATTGTGATCATACCACTGCTTCTGGTAGTTCTGATCTGTTTCGTGATAAGTGTAGTTCGAAGGAAAACTAAAACTGGATATAAGATATTTGCTATATGCAGAATAGTCATTATGATAGTTCTGGCATTTCTTATCAATCTGAGAATAATGGATAAGAAGTATGATGCAAAGGTTGAGATGAAGAATCTGGATGTTCTCTTCGTGGTTGATACTACCATTAGTATGTGGGCAGAAGACTACGGAATGAGTAAAACCAGAATGGAAGGCGTTATAAATGATACTGAGTATATCATTGACGAACTTTCAGGTAGTAACTTCGGTCTGATTAGATTTGACAACAGATCTCAGATACTTGCACCATTTACTCAGGACCATGAGACCGTAAAGGATGCATTTTCGACTATCAAGGAGCCTGATATCTATTATGCCAGAGGAAGCTCAATGAACGTCTGCTATGACGACATGAAGAGCCTTCTGGAGTCTTCAAATACGAAGAAGGACAGACTGACGATTGTGTTCTTTATAACTGATGGTGAGATTACAGATGGTTCTGAGCTGCAGTCCTTCAAGGAACTGGGTGATCTGGTGGACGCGGGAGCGGTTCTCGGATACGGAACTAAGAGCGGTGGCACTATGAAGACCGGTGAATGGGGGGCGAAGGTTAAGGACCCTGAGACGGGTAAGGATGCTGTATCCAAGATGGATGAAAGTAATCTGAAGAGTATTGCAAATGATCTCGATCTTGATTACATTCATATGTCAAGTACAGCGAATGTTAAATATATGGTGGACTCCATCAAGAATGGTAGCTCACTTACTATGGAAAAATCTGACTCTGTAAGCTATGAGGATACATATTTTATATATGTTATTCCGCTTATCATCATGCTTGGAATAGAGCTTGTGCTATTTATTAGAAGAGGCAGAATCTAATAAAGAATCTAGTGAAAACGGTAGAAACTATGAGTGATAAGAGTGATTCAAAACTGAATAAGGCAGAGCAGAGAGCTGAGAAGAAGCTGGAGAAGAAGAAAGCCAAGGCACTGGACCGCGCTCGTATCGAAGAGGAGAAGAGACAGGATAAGGAGCATTCCTTCATGTACGATGATCCTCTTGGATTTATGAAGATCGTAAATATTATAAGCGTGATTCTTCTGATTGCCGCCATCTTTTTTGGCGCTCGTTATATAATAAATGGCGTTTTTCTTTTGAACTATAAGCATGGTAATTATTCCTATAAGACTCAGAAGTTTCTGCAGGTGGTAAATATTCCGGAAGGCTATCTGCCTTATTATAATGCTGGAAATGCTTATTATATGTTAGGCGACTATGACAATGCCATTTCCAGTTATAAGTCTGCACTGGAGTCTCATCCGACGGAGAAAAAGGAATGTGATATCAGAGTCAATCTTGCACTTGCGATGCTCCACAAGGTGGACTTTGACCATATAGAAACAGAGAAGCAGAAGGCAAATGCAATAAGACAGCTACAGGCTGCCAGAAATGTTCTATGTGAGAGAGGATGTGCTGATCCATATGGAACGAATGGACATGATCCAGAGGCAGAACAGCTCAAGCAGGATATAGATAAGATGCTTGAAGAGCTGGGTGGAGAACCAGAACCACCTGATAGTGAGGATCAGGACCAGAATAAGAAGCAACAGCAAAAAGAAGACAAGAAGAAGTCTAATAGAGAAGAACAGCTAGAGAAAGAGCTGGAAGAACAGAAACAGGATGCGATGGAAGAAAGAACGCAGACTCAGAATACTAAAGACCAGCAGTCAGGTTCACAATCTGGTGGTGGCGGAGGAAATAACTTTAATGGCAAAACGTGGTAGAGAAAAATACATAAAATGGGATAAGCTCGACAATACCGCACAGATATTTCCAGTAATTGCCAGAGAGGGTATGAGTAATGTCTATAGAGTTTCCGTTCTCCTGAAGGAGGATGTGGACCAGACCGCGCTTCAGATTGCGCTCGAGAAGGTATTGCCATACTTTGACATTTTTAAGATGACTATGAAGAAGGGACTCTTCTGGCACTATTTTGAAGAGAATGATAGACCTGTACCAGAGGTCCGTGAGGAGAGAAACTATCCTTGTATGTTTATTAATCCTTATGATAATAACAACTATCTCTTCAGAATGACCTATTATAAGAATCGAATAAATCTTGAGGTGTTCCATGCACTGACAGATGGAAATGGCGCTATCAATTTCCTTAAGGAAATAACATATCAATATATAAGAATCAAACATACAGAGCTTAAGGGCAAGGTCAAGAATTCCCTGGCATCAGAGACATCTCTGGATGCTGAGGACAGCTACCTCAGCAACTACAAGCATAAGGAGAAGAAGACCTACGAAACCAAAAGAGCTGTAATCATTAAGGGGGAGAAGCTTCTATCGAATCAGTTGGCCATAACTCATGGCATGATTCCGGTAAGCCAGATCAAGAAGGTTGCAAAGGACTATGGCGTAACCATTAATCAGTATCTTGTTGCAGTTTATACCTGGGCTATTTACAGAAGCTATCTCAAGGGTCGTGCCTCGAAACACCCTATATCTACATGTGTTCCTGTCAATCTGAGACCTTACTTTGAATCAGATACGAATAAGAATTTCTTCGTAGTTGTTTCGGCGATATTTGAACCAACTAAGGATGAATATACATTTGAAGAGGTCCTGGAAATAGTTAGCAAGAGCCTGAAGAATCAGGTCACTAAGGAGAATCTGGAGAAGCTCTTCTCTTATAATGTTTCGAATGAGGTGAATGTGGCGCTTAGAGCGATCCCGCTCTTCATTAAGGAGTTTGCCATGAGGCAGGTTTATAATGCATCTGCAAAGGCAAACACTACTACAGTAACAAACCTTGGTATTATCAAGACCTCAGATCCATATACGGACTATATAGAAAGATTTCAAGCTATTTTGTCCATGTCTAAGGGGCAGAATATGAAGATGACAGTTCTTTCTTTTGCAGATACGCTGACACTTACCTTCAGCGCATGTATCAAGAATAATAGCATTCAGAAAACCTTCTTCAGAAAACTTACTGAGGATGGAATTGATGTAACTGTTGAAACCAATGGAGTGAATTATGAGTGATTCAGTAGTTTTGAGAAGATGTCCACGCTGCAACCTTAAGCTGGTGGACAAGACAATTGAATGCCCTCTATGTCATGGAGTTGTTGAGACAGAAGACGGTGACGATATTGACAGAATGGACGAGGTTCCTGAGTCTGTGACATACCCGGATGTATCAGAGAAAATGCGTCTGCTCAGACTTTTTATCAGGATAATCATTTTCGCTGCTATAGTAGCTATGGTTACTGTATGCATTGTGAACTACTATACCTTTAGTGGAATCTATTGGTCCCTGATAGTGATTGCTGGTCTTCTGTATTGCATTATCACCCTGCTTTATTGTGTCAGGGTTCGGAGGAGTATGCAGAGAATCATCCAGGCGCAAATGTGGCTGAGTATGATATTTGTTGTTATCCTGGATCATCTGCTGGGCTATAAGGGCTGGTCGTTTGAATATGCTATCCCAATAACTTTAGTTGCAATAGACGTTGCGATGGTAGTTTTCATGGTTCTTGGTATAAGAGGATGGCAGAACTACATTATGACTGAGATAGTTGTTTTCGTAGTTAGTATAGTTCTTTTGATACTTGGCCTGGCACATAAGGTGAACGGTTCCATTTTTACACTTATAACTGCGGTCCTAACAGGTTTCATTCTTTTAGGAACAGTAATGTTCGGATCGAAGAAAATTACTAATGAGATAACACGTAGATTCATGATTTAATGGAATCGAAAGTATGTCATTAAAAAATCTTAAAGGAGAGAAAATGGCAGAAGAGCTGAGCCGTAGAAGTAAACTAATTAAATATTTAGTCGCAGAGTTCAACTCCAACAAGCGTTTCCAAGACAAGTTCACAACAGAATCCTATGGCAAGAGTGATATGGATGTGGAGTACCACTATCCAGACCACCTCGAAGCTGAGAGAATACATATGGAAAATTTTGAGATGGAGAAGCTGACCTGGAAGGATTCCACCAGCAGATGGGTGGTTCTTCATCTACATGGTGGCGGCTATGTGGGCGCAATGCGAAAGCATTACAAGCAGATGGCTGGACTCTACAGTGAGGTCGGTGGCGGAGCAACAGTCGTAACAGTCGACTATAGAGTTGCACCTGAACATACATTTCCGGCGGCTCTCGAGGATGCACTTGCAGCCTACGAGTGGATTCTAGACCAGGGCTACTCGCATGATCAGATAATAATTGCCGGTGACTCGGCAGGCGGCGGACTGGCTATGGCACTTGTCCACACACTAAAAGCAAGCTGGCGCAAGCTTCCTGCAGGAATAGTTGCTATGTCTCCATGGACAGACGTGACCTGTAGTGGAAACTCCTACAAGGATAATTTCGAGATAGACCCTGTTTTCGGAAATGAGAGATCAGAGCTTGTCTTTGAGAATCCATATGTGGGTGACGCGGACCCAAGAGATCCAAGAATTTCGCCTCTCTTCGGAGATTTCTATGGTTTCCCACCTATGCTTATTCAGGTAGGCACCGATGAAATGCTCCTGAGCGACTCTATCTCAGTCGCAGAGAAGGCAAAGTCTGCTGGAGTTAAGGTTAGACTGTCTATATATAATGGAATGTTTCATGTGTTCCAGATGGCAGGAACCATTATGGACGAATCGAAGCAGGCCTGGGCCGAGGTTAAGAGATTTTTTGAAGAGATTTAGTTTATTATCCCATTTATAAAGGGATTCTATATAAGGAGAAAGAAATGCAGAAGTTTTATCTTGAGAATATGAACCTGAAAGTAACCATCAACCAGTTAGGCGCTGAAGTGTCTAGTATCTTTTCCAAAGAAAATGGAAATGAGTATCTCTGGAATGCAGATGAGAGATATTGGAAGAGAAGCGCACCAGTGCTTTTTCCTATAGTTGGAAGTCTGAAGAATGGCAGAGTTACTGTAGATGGACAGGACTATTATATGTCACAGCATGGTTTTGCAAGAGATCTTGATTTCAAGATGGTTAAGCAGGCCGACGGCAAGAGAATTATTTTCAGACTTGAGAGTGATGAGGATACACTTTCCAGATATCCTTACAAGTTTGCACTTGAGATAGAATACATCCTGGATAGATATAAGCTGAAGACTATATGGCGCGTGATCAATACTGATGACAAGACTATCAACTTCCAGATTGGCGGACATCCGGCATTCATGTGTCCACTTAAGAAGAAGGGCGGCAGCCAGAAGGATTACTTCCTAAACTTCGATACAGATAAGGACCTGGTGTATTCACTACTTAACTCCAATGGACTTGTTGAGTCAGAGGGAAATGTCTTAAAAAACGATGGTGGACTCATTCCCATAGATGAACACATGTTCGATAAGGATGCTCTTATCTTCGAGAATTCACAGGTTAATAAGGTTACTCTATGTACTCCTGATGGTATGTCATACATTTCCGTTGGCTTTGATGCTCCTCTTTTTGGCCTCTGGTCACCAGCAGGAAAGGGAGCTCCATTCGTTTGCATAGAGCCATGGTTCGGAAGAGCCGATAAGGAGACCTTTGAGGGGGATATTACAGCCAGAGAATATAACAATTCACTGGCCCCAGGAGAGACTTTTTCAGCCGAATATTACGTTGAAATTGAGAATTAAGGAGTTTTTGTTTTACATAACTCCAGAATGCGTTTTACATAACGAAAAATATGACAAAATTATTACAAAAATGCCATTATTCCCTTGACTTTTAATACAGAAAACGTATAATTTAATAGAGCGTTTTAGTTCGATATCAGGGGGCTAGAATAGCAAAATTATAAGTTATATTTTAGGAGGATTTCTAACATGAACAAGACAGAGCTTGTAGCAGCAATTGCTGAGAAGACAGATCTTTCAAAGGCTGATTCAGAGAGAGCACTTAAGGCTTTCATCGAGACAGTTGAGAAGGCACTTAAGAAGGGTGACAAGGTTCAGCTTGTTGGATTCGGTACTTTCGAAGTTAAGAAGACAGCTGCTAGAACAGGTCATAACCCAAGAACAGGTGAGAAGCTTAAGATTAAGGCTTCAAAGACACCTAAGTTCAAGGCTGGTAAGGCATTCAAGGATGCTCTTAACTAATTAGTCATAACTTATATAATGTTACTGCCACGACTAGTTCGTGGCAGTTTCGTTTTATAGAGAGTTTTGGCTTGTTAAAGTGAAATATCATAGGAAAAGGATACTAGGACAGGTGAGATTAGATAAATATTTGAAGGTGTCACGTCTGATAAAGAGACGTACAGTTGCCAATGAGGCATGTGACGCAGGCAGAGTGTCAGTAAATGGTAAGGTTGCCAGGGCATCATATGATGTTAAGGCAGGCGACGAGATTGAGATTACATTTGGAAATAAGAACGTAAAGGCTAGGGTTCTTAAGGTTGCAGAGACCGTGAAGAAGGACGAAGCGGCTGATATGTTTGAATTAATATAGCATTTCCGTTCTTTTTTAAAGAAAATACTTGCACATTATGTTAACATAATTTATACTATAAAAGTGGTTTTATATCTCGGAGAGGATAATGGGATGCAAGAAGTAAGGGTTAGACAATCGAATAGACAATCTAACGTTGGACTTATTCTAGTTTTCTTGGTTGTAATTACCATCATAATAGCCAGCAGTGTAAGAAGTATATCGCTTCATCAGAGAAGTAAGGAATTATCTGTTACACAGGCTCAGCTAGAACAACAGCTAGAGGATGCGACCAACAAGTCGGCGGAACTCGAGGAACGCGAGAAGTACATGAAGACCAAGAAGTATATCGAGGATGAGGCAAAGAATAAGTTAGGACTTGTAAATTCTGACGAGATACTTATAAAGCCCAAAGAAAAGGATGATTAGTGTAGCAGTTGATGGAGATATCTATTAGCTGCTACTATTATTTTATAGGTTAGATAAGTATAGAAAGAATAAGAAAATAGAGTGGTTAAGTTCGAAAGACAGATAATAGAATATGTTCGTGAGAATTCGATGCTCCGTCCTGGAAATGCCGTAGTAGTTGGCGTATCAGGTGGGGCTGATTCTGTTGCTCTTCTCTGTGTGCTCGTAAGTATCAGGGATAATTACCCGGGCTATCAGGGACTTACTATAAAAGCGGTTCACATCAATCATATGATAAGAGGCGCAGAAGCAGATAGAGACGAGAAATTCGTTAAAAGTCTGTGTGAGAAGTTGAATGTGGAATTTAGAGTATATAAGAAGGATATTCCACAGATGGCGGCGGAGATGCATTTGACGGAGGAAGAGGCCGGTAGGATTTATAGATACCAGTGTTTTGAAGAGGTTGCTAAGGCTTTCGTAAAATCAGAGGTTAGGTTAGAGGATGATGGGGTAAGGATAGCTGTGGCTCATAATAAGGATGACCTCGCTGAAACAGTTCTTTACAATTTGGTGCGTGGAAGCTCGCTACTGGGACTTGCCGGAATCAAGCCGGTGCGTGGACATATAATCAGACCACTTCTCATGACCTCGAGAAATGAGATAGAGGAGTACCTTAAGGAAATAGGTCAAGGCTACATCACAGACTCAACAAACCTCGAAACGGAATATGCCAGAAATAAGATCAGGCTTTCCATTCTCCCGGCGCTGAAGGAGATAAATGAAGGGGTTTCGGAGCATCTTGTAAATGTTGCGATGGATGCTAATTCACTTGGGGGTGATATCAAAAAGGAAGTCGAAAGAGATTATTACCAGAGGATAAACTTATCAGATGATAAGGAGATTAATATAGAAGCTATGAAGACTCTCAGCTCACTGGCTCAGGGTGAGCTTGTCCTTGGTGTTATGGAAAAGGTTTGCGGAAGGCGTAAAGATATAACAAGGGAACATTTGCAGCAGATCATATCCCTTGGAGATATGGAGTCTGGAAAGTGCGTGGATCTTCCATATGAAATGGTGGCAGAACGCGTATATGATAGAATCGTTATTCGGAAGAAGGATGCTGATTCAGAGGAAGAACGCAGCGTTGTTGGCAAAATTGAGACGGAAGTGTTTAACTACGATGATGACATTTCTATCTCCAAAAAAGAATATACTAAAATGATTGATTATGATAAAATAAAAAATGCGCTGTGTCTGCGACTGCCTCAACCGGATGACTACATAGTGATCAGTTCTGAGGGCGGAAGGAAGAAGCTGAGCCGATACTTTACGGGTGAAAAGGTCGAGCGAAGCAAGAGAGGAAGCGTTCCTGTGGTTGCGGACGGCGATGAAATAGTCTGGATAGTAGGTTTTAGATTAAGTGAGAGATATAAAGTGACTAGCGAAACGAAGCGAGTGCTGCGAATCGACTACGTCGCGGAAGATATAAAGGAGAATTAAATTGGAGAATAAAAGAAAAGTGGGTCCAGGCGGGCTGCTGCTTGTATATTTTATAGTTCTGGTTGTATTTGTAGGAATATACGTAATGATGTATAGACCGGCAAATGTAAATGAGAGCTACACAGATGCTACACTGGAAGAGAATGTCAGACAGGGACAAGTTGAATCGGTGGAAATATATCAGAATGCGGAGGTTCCTACAGGTACAGTTGATGTAGAACTGAAGGAAGGTCGTGTTAAGTATTACACCCCAGATGTTTCTGATACACTTAAAATAGTGAAGGGGAAGGATCTGGTTTATTCCCTTCATGATGTTGATAGACCAGGCCTGATAGAGAGGCTTGCGCCATACATTTACATCACAGTGCTTTTTGCAGTATTTATAATGATCATGTCTGCGAGAGTCTCAGCGGCAGGTGGAGTCGGTGGAACTGGCGGGCTGGCCAACTTCGGAAAGAGCAGAGCTAAGCTCGACAAGAAGACTGGTATATCATTTGCAGATGTTGCAGGATTGGAAGAAGAGAAGGAAGAGCTTGCTGAAGTGGTTGACTTCCTTAAGGATCCAGCTAAATATACAGAAATCGGTGCGCGTATACCGAAGGGTATCATTCTGGAGGGACCTCCAGGAACTGGTAAAACCCTTCTGGCTAAGGCGGTTTCGGGTGAGGCTGATGTTCCATTCTTCTCTATATCAGGTTCTGATTTCGTGGAAATGTTCGTTGGTGTTGGTGCAGCCAGAGTAAGAGATCTTTTCGCTGAGGCTAAGGCAAACAGCCCTTGTATAGTATTTATCGACGAGATCGATGCAGTTGCTAGACATAGAGGTTCAGGTCTTGGTGGCGGACACGATGAGAGAGAGCAGACACTTAACCAGCTGCTGGTTGAGATGGACGGTTTCGCTGAGAACGAGGGAATAATCGTAATGGCGGCTACAAACCGCGTGGATATACTTGATAATGCGATACTTAGACCGGGTAGATTTGATAGAAGAGTTATGGTTGGACGCCCTGATGTTAAGGGTCGAGAAGAGATTCTCAAGGTACATGTGAAGAATAAGCCTCTTGGAGATGACGTAAATCTTGAGGAGATTGCTAGAACAACAGCAGGATTCTCAGGCGCTGATCTGGAGAATCTGATGAATGAGGCGGCCATCAAGGCGGCTAGAGATGAGAGAAAATATGTAACTAAGAAGGACGTTGACGATGCCTTCGTTAAGATAGGTATTGGAACTGAAAAGAGATCCAAGGTTGTTTCTGAGAAGGACCGCAAGATTGCGGCTTATCACGAGTCAGGTCATGCGATACTATTCCACCTGCTTAGTGAAATGGAGTCGGTGTATACCATTTCCATTATTCCAAATGGCTCTGGAGCAGGCGGTTATACTATGCCACTTCCTGAGAAGGATGAAATGTTCTGGACTAAGACGAAGATGCTTCAGAATATCCAGGTTTCGATGGGTGGTAGAATAGCTGAGGCGCTTATATTCGACGATGTTACAACTGGTGCATCACAAGATATCAAACAGGCTTCCTCTGTTGCCAGAAGTATGGTGCTGAAGTACGGCTTCTCGGACGAACTGGGCTTCATCAACTACGAAGCTGGCGAGGGTGAAGAAGTCTTTATCGGTAAGGAAATAGGACACCAGAGACCTTATAGTGAGGAAGTTGGCGCGAAGATTGATGCTGAGGTTAAGAAGATTATAGATTACTGCTACAGCGAGGCTGAGCGTATTCTTAAAGAGAATATGGAAATTCTGCATAAATCTGCTGAACTTCTTCTTGAAAAGGAAAAGGTGACCGGAGCAGAATTCGAGACACTTTTTGAAACTGCTTAGTAGCGTGTGGATCAATAGCTACATTTAGATAAAATATACAATCGGTGGGGCTTCAAATCGCTAAAATACACAAAATGTGCTTCTTCTACGAGGACGGATGGTAAATATATACAAAAAAGAAAATATTTAAATCCATTTTTTGTGAACACTTTTTACATTGCATGAGTATAATAATACTTGTAACCCCCCAATACATTATATAGTTTTTTGCTACACCCCATAAGTAACAAAATACCTTCTCCAAAAGAGCGTGTCTACCCCGACACGCTCTTTTACTTTCTTCAGTGTTTATGCGGGTTTGCGGGCTTTTAGCCTTATTTTTTTGACTTTGAAAATAGTTTACATAAACGTCAATATTATGTCTACTGATACAATTACTGATACAATCGATGCAGAATTTTCTGCAAAAACTACACCCTTTTGATGTGGTGATATTATGTTAACTGATACAAAGTGTGACAATTTTGAATTATTAAAAGTCTCGGAACCCGCATAAATAAAGGAAAAATCCACCTTTCGAGGAGGTGGATTTTCTGCAAGATTATTTATTGGTTTGTATATAATTGGCTATTTTACTTGATTTTCTTATCTGATGTGAGCAGGTTTAATAGTTCATCATCTGATTCTTTATCTAATTTCAGGTATTCTATTAGGGCATTATTTATCCCTTTTCCCTTAAAAGCTATTTTGACAGTATCAGGGATATATTCACCATTTTCATCTTTTTCAGCAGTAATTTTCATATTAAGCTGTTCATCAAGAGTTTTTATTATTGTTATTAGTTCTCCTACAGTAGTAATCTCTGACTCGTAAAAGTTATCTACACTTATTCCGAGTGCATCTGCTATTTTTTCCAGCTGTTCATACTTCGGGTTTCTAACACCTGTCTCATATTTTTTTATCGTTGATAGATTAATGCCGGAAGCCTTCCCCAGATCCCCCTGGGACATATTTTTAGCCTGTCTATAGTATTTCATGAGTCTTGCAACATTACTTATCTGTTTTTCCTTTATTTCGTCCATAATAATCCCTCTTTTCTTGGATTCTCGTTTATTTTTCTCACTGTTTCTATATATAACTTAATCTGTTGGTCATATCGCTTAAGTCCATATCAATTCTATCACAAGGTTCACAAAAGAGAAACTTTTTTCTGAATATGCTTGACAGTTCACAAAAAGGAACCTATAATATACACAAAGGTTCACAAAGAGGAACCTAAATTATAACTATCAGTGTCACAGATAGAAAAACACCCAAAACAGGCTGAAATTTGGCAGTGTGACAGACTTCTCGAATCAGTAAATCTGATGTACCATTATCACACAATTTAATAACACAGCTGCAGTTCAAGTGAAAACTTTGGGGTGCTGCCTGGAGGGGAAGCAGTCACTGTTACCACATTAGTAGCCTGACGGATCGAAAGATGAAGGGTGAGGAACAGGACAGCCAACTGATAAAGGGAATAACAGCATTGCTTGGAGATAATGAACCACAGAGGATATAGAAGAATATCCTCATCCTCGAAATGGCAGTAGAGGAGATAGTTCTTTTTTATAAAGAGCGTCGTGAGCGAAAGGGTGAATATAAATTCATCTGGATCGGCTTACTGCAGTTCCCAAGTGTACAGGGCGATGAGGTGGTTGAGAGACCGTTGTACACCTACATAGTACTTTACAGAATAATTAGTACTGTTCTGTGAAAGCTACTAAATCCGGCCAGAAAAAAAGGAGGAGTAGAGATGAGTATATATGTAGAAACTGGCAGATTATATGGAGCCTCCGGTGGAGGTGGGCTTGATGGGTCGTAGAAAAAAGGTTTATTCAGTGAACTTTAATAGTTTAAATGACATGATCCTTTACGCCTATGGTAAAGAGAAGAAAATCAATAATAAAAAAGATACTGAGAGACTTCTCTTCGAAATCAAGGAAAGGATAGCAAAGGATAAAATCGACAGCTTTAGGAAGAAACATAACTGTAAGGAATGCTTTTTATTTAACGACAAAGATTGTAAGGCTGAATGTTATTGCAGATTTGATAAGCAGCGTCGTTTACGCCACAAGTCAAAAATCAACGGATGTCCACATAACAATAATGAACCTTGCTGTTATGCAAATGAATCTGGAACATGCTTCGGATATTGTTATAAGAAGCAGATGAATTCTGAAAAAATTACAGATCAAAAAGGTTTAGAGAGGAGTGATGGACAATGAGGGATTTAGAGATTATTGCAATAGATCACGGCTGGTCTATGTGCAAGACTCCGAATGATATTTATATCAGTGGCGTGAGTGAGATAACTACTGAGCCTGCCTACTTTGATAACATTCTGGAATACAAAGGCAGATACTTCAAGGTTGGAACTGATAGGTTAGAGGTAAAAGCTACAAAGGTAGAAACACCCGATTATTATTATCTGACACTTGCGGGTATCGCAAAGGAATTAAAGTTAAGAAATAAGACAGAAGCAAGAGTGGTACTTTCAGTAGGTCTTCCGGCTTCGAGATACGGTGATGAAAAGAATGAATTCATTAAGTATCTCAAACAAAATGATGAAGTATATTTCAAGTTTGAACAAACTAAGTATCATATCTGGATTGATAGAATTCTTGTTTATCCCCAGTGCTATGCAGCGGTTGTTGATCGTATTGCTATGTTTGGTCCAAAGGTGGTTGTTGTAGATATTGGAAGCTGGACTATAGATATAATTCCGGTAGTGAATAAAAAGCCTGATGAGGCAGGAACTGATTCAATCCAGCAGGGAATCATAACATGTATGAGAAATATCAATAAGCAATGTGTAAGGCAGCTTGGAGAGAAGATAGATGAAGAGCTTATAAAGGAATATATGATATCACATAAAAGCTCACTACCTGATGAATACATACAGATAATGAATCAGGAAATAAGTTCATTTATCTCAATGGTAATAAATTCTCTCAGAGAAGAAAAATATAGCCTTAAAACAACCCCATTTGTATTTGTGGGTGGTGGTGCTGTAGTAATGAAGAACTTTGGAAGCTTCAATCAGAATAATTTTTCCTTTAATACTGATATTTGTTCAAATGCTAAAGGATTTGAAACATTGGCTAAGATAACGATGTCAAAGGAGAAGATGAATGTCCAGTGATGAAAGCATTCATTATGGTTTCAGGTTAAATATAAACAATCCAGAGCATTTAGCAATTCACAAAATACTTCGAGATCTAAACCCTGAAATATATCGAAACAAAAGCAATTTCATAATAGATATTCTTAAGAAAACGCTTCTTGATGCAGATATTGATCTTCTTACTGGCGAGGGCAGTAAGGAAATAAAAAAACCAGGGGGATATGCAACAAAGGAGTATGTGGATAAACAAAGGGAAATATTAAAGAAAGAATTAGAGGCTGAGATAAGACAAGAATTATTCAGTATGGTGATAACTACACTAAAATCAGGTGGAGGTAACTTCAATAATATTGGTTTTAGTTCGCAGGTAAATGAATCACCTACTGAAAAAGGTAAAAAGGAAGCTGAACAAGCTTTAGATGAATTGACTGATTTATGGTCATAGAAAGGCAGGTAAATTATGAGGATACTAAGCTTAATAGGAAAAGGAATACTGGATGTTTTATGGATATTAGTAAGAATAGCAGGGGCCGTTCTGTGGCTTGCCCTGGGAGCATTAAGAGGTTTTCTGATGTTGCTTAGTCTAGTCCTCAGAATCTTCTTTGCTTTTCTTGGCGGAGCATCTATATAAGGAAGGAGAGAGTGATCATGAATATTGAAGCAAGATATAGACTTTACATGTTTATCAGAAAAATGCGTAGGCTACTTTGCTACTATTTCAGAATCAGCAAGATGGCAGAAGCATAAGAGTAACTGACACAACTAAATAATACTTGTGGGCAGTTAAAGTCGTATCTCATCTGTCCACGGAAAGGACAGGTGGAAGATATGAAGAAACTAATGATGATTCTTATAACTATAGCAATACTTGGACTCACCGGCTGTACAACTGATGTTAAGGATGCAATAAATAATAGCAAGGATGTAGTTGCCAAGCAGACTGAAGAGTCAACTGAGATAAAGACAGAAGCTACTACTGAATGCAAAGAGCAGACAACTGAGAAAGCCAGGGAAGAGAAGAATACTTCCGATGATAAGAAGCGGAATAGCAGGATGTCAGTATCAACAGAGGCAACTACTGAGAATAAGAATAAAACAGAAACTTCAGTTCAAGTGAAAACTGAAAAAGCTACTGAAACTGTAACAGAAGTTCCAACAGAGACTCGTACAGAAACAGCTACGGAAGCCCCAACAGAGTCTTGTACTGAGGCAGAAACAGAGGCGGCTACAGAAGCTCCAACAGAGGCGGCTACAGAAGCTCCTGCACCAGCTGAAGTATCTTATAGTCCAGGGAATGTTGTATCACTAGCTACATCCAAATGTCAGGCAGGTGGTATGATAAAAACCACGGATAATCTTGCCAATCTTTTGGCACAGGGACAGATTACAGAAGATGAGTATAATGAATATTATCCGTATGATGGTCTCGGATACTATAGCGTGTTCGTAGAAACGGATCTGAACAAGGCAGCAACTACATCGGGAAGACTTCTCGGAAGTGAGGATGCTATAGCAACTTATATAGCAGACATGTTGCTTCTTGAATCAAATCCATACTTTCTTATAGAGTATGGAGGAGTGACAAACTCAGGTGGTCAGGACTTTTATGAGTTCCGCTGCTATAGATAAGGATATATACAACTAAATATTTATACCGAAATGAAAGGTATATAACTGAGAGATTTGAGCCAAAGCTTAGGTCTCTCTTTTTTGTTGCAAATTTACAAGGAGGAATTAAGAAAAATGAGACAGAAACTAAAACGATTTATGTCATTTATAATGGCTCTTTTGATTGTAGTTTCTTCTGTGTCCGGATCTGCAATGACAGCATTCGCAGCAAGTGCTGAAGCAAATATATGCTTCTGGTATGCATCAGCAAGTGAGCATGGCGTTGTGTCGGAATTCAATTCTTCTCATACAGGTCAGATTCTATATGCCATGATAGACGGGAAGATAGGCTATTGCCTTAATTTTGGTCTTACGGCTGAAACTGGTGAACTGATGAAGAGTGATGATGAACCGAACAATACAAGTCTTTCTGCAAAGCAGGAAAAACTGCTTGCGCTTTGTCTGTATTATGGTTATGCGGATACAGCAGATACACAGAATGAGCCATCAAATGACAAGAAGGATCAGTTTATTGCAACGCAGAGTCAGGTATGGATCATAGAAAAAGGACTCTTTGGAACAGATAGTGCAGATAATGCTGCCTATACTCTTTCAAGATGTGCTCCGGATCCTGATACTTGTTATGGTTATTATAAAACTTTAAGAGACAGTATCGGTGCAGCTTATGATCAGAAGATACCAAGCTTTGCCAGCAAGACTAAGAGTGGTGCAGAAACCATAGAACTGAAGTGGAATGAGACAAATCAGAGATATGAAATAACACTTACAGATAAGAATAAGGAGCTTAAAGGCTTTGATCTTAGTCTCAAGGGTTATGATACTTCTGTGGATGGTAATAAGCTGACCATTTCAAGTACAAAGGTTCAGACTGAGGCAACTACTGGTACATTTACATCAAATACTGGAAAGGTTGAGCCAACATCGAGCTGTGTATTCTGGTTTAATGGTAATAGTAATTATCAAGAGTTCGTATCTGAAAGACCTTCAGCGGATCCTATCTATGCTTATATCAAAGTGAAAACTGAAGATATAGGTTATGGATATCTGGAGAAGATAGATAAGGCGACAGGTACTAAGCTTCCAGGTGCAACCTATGGTATTTATTCCGATAGTGGATGTACTGCGCTTGTAGAGCAGATGGTCACAGGTGATGACGGTGGTTGCAAGTCAGGACCTCTTACACCGGGAACCTACTATGTTAAGGAAATATCTTCACCAAAAGGATATGTACTTGATAAGGATGTTCACACACTTGTAGTAAAAGCTGGTCAGACAACATCATTTACTGCAAAAGATTCCGAACAGGTAGGAGCACTTACTATTTATAAGGAAGGTGAGGTACTTGTAGGATGGAATGGAACCAACTTTGCTTATGAGAAGAGAAAGCTTCCAGGTGCAACATTTAAGGTTACAGCTGGGGCAGATATCTACAGAGCTGACGGTGCTAAGGTTTATAACAAAGGTGCTGTCATAGCAGAAGGGCTTGTGAGTGGTAAAGATGGTCAGGTTACACTTAATAATCTTCATCTTGGAACCTACAATGTTACTGAAACCAAAAGTATCGGTGGTTATACAATCAATGGTGAAACCAAGACTGTAACAATTGAATATAAGGATCAGAATGTTGAAGTACAGTTTGAAAGTGTGACTATTGAGAATCAGCGTCAGAAAGCAAAGGTTACTGTATCCAAGATTGACAAGGATACTAAGAATCCACTTAAGGGTGGAGAGTATACCATGTATGCCGGAAATGATATCAAGAATTATGATGGTACAGTCATCATGAAGAAGGATACAGTAATACAGACGGCTACAACCGGAAATGACGGAAACGGTGCTTATACAGTAGATCTTCCAATATCTAATTCATATTATATTAAGGAGACTAAGGCGCCATATGGTTATCTCCGTAATCAGACAGATGTATATAATTTCAGCTTTGAAATTATGGATGAGAAGACTCCTACAGCTGAGTTTAAGCATACATTTGAGAATGACAGGGTAACAGCCAAGATTCATCTTTATAAGGTTGATAAGGAAACTGGAAAGCCTTATCCACAGGGCGATGCTTCACTTGAGGGGGCAGTATATGGGCTCTATGCTCGTAATGATATAGTTCATCCTGACGGAAAGACAGGAGTTCTTTATAAGAAGGGTACAAAAGTTGCAGAGCTTAAAACAGATGCAAATGCAGAGGCTGAGATTAAAAACTTGTATCTAGGTGATTATTATATCAAAGAGATAGAGGCTCCGGTAGGTTATAACATTGACACTGAGGAGCATGACCTTAAATGTGATTATGAGGGTGATCTTGTAGCAGAGGTAGCGAGAGAGTCAACATCTGAGGAGCAGGTTAAGAAGCAACCATTCCAGCTGATCAAAGTATCAGATAATGGCGAGGATACTGAGGCACCGCTTCTTGAAGGAGCAGGCTTTACAGCTTACCTTAAGTCAAAGCTTCCTGTAAAGGAAGACGGCAGCTATGATTTTGATAATGCTACCCCTATAGTTATCGGAGGCAAAGTAACCGGAAAGGAAGCAGCCGAAGGTAAGGGAGAGACCACTATCTATACAGATAAAAAGGGACATGCAGTATCTATTCCAATACCATATGGAACCTATATCGTGGTTGAGTCAGTTACGCCTCACAACATGGAAACAGTAAAACCATTTGAGGTAAGAATCACAGAGCATAAGCCGGACGAACCTCTTGTATGGAGAGTTTTCATAGATAGAGAGTTCAGTGCAAAGCTTCGCATCATAAAGAAGGATGATGAGACAAAGAAAACGGTTCTTCTTCCAAATGCTGAGTTCCGTATCTATAACATGGATACAGAGGAATATGTTGAGATGATCACAACTTATCCTTCAAAGGTTACACATAAGACTTTTAAGACAGATGATGATGGTGATCTTTTACTTCCTCAGGTACTTCATCTTGGAAATTACCGAATAGAAGAAATAGCAGCACCTTATGGTTATGTGAAGAATGAGAACTATGTTGAGGTTGCAGTTGATACTGATACTTTCTATGAGACAGATCCTGACACCTACGAGGCTATTATCACAGTAGAATATGAGAATCATCCAACAAAGGGTGAGATTACCATAGAAAAGCGTGGTGAAGTACTTGAAGGTTATGAAGGTGGATGGTTTGCTGACAGTGACGAAAAAGAGTTCGTATATGTTGAAGGCGGTCTTGAGGGGGCAGAGTTCGAGGTATATGCAGCAGAGGATATTTATACTGCTGATAACCAGGTGGATGAGTCTGGAGAGAGAACAAAGTATTATAGTGAGGGAGACCTGGTAGCATCGCTTACTTCTGATGCAGAAGGAAAAGCAGTGCTTAAGGATATTCCTCTTGGACAGTACAAGGTTGTTGAGACAAAGGCTCCATTTGGATATCTGCTTGATCCTCAGGAACAGACCAGTATACTTGTTTATGCTGATGATGAGACTCCTGTGATCTATGACACAAAGACATTTAAAGATGAACGAGAAAAACTTGAGCTTGTTGTAGAAAAGCGAGATGCAGAAGATGACAGAGCTATCGAAGGTGCAGTCTTCGGACTATATGCTGCTGAAGATATTAAGACCAGAGATGGTAAGGTTGTTGTTGAGGCAGGAACACTTCTGGAACAGGCAACCTCAGATGCAGATGGACTTATAAAGTTCACTAAGGATTATCCTTTTGGTAAGTATACAGCAAAGGAAATTAAAACACCGGCTGGATATGTTTCATCTGATGAAGTGATTGAGTTCGACGCCAGATATATTGATGAAAATACTCCTGTAGCAAAGTACAGTAGTGAGTTTATAAATACTCCTACAAGTTTCGAATTCTCCAAGGAGGATATAACAAGTGGTGCTGAGCTTAGTGGAGCTACACTTTCAGTAATCGATAAGGATGGTAATGTGGTAGAAACTTGGACATCTAAGGCAGGTGAAAAGCATGTGCTTAAGAGACTTGTGGTTGGAGAAACATATATCCTTCGTGAGGAGTTCGCACCTTATGGATATCTCAGAGCGACAGATGTGGAGTTCACTGTAATTGATACAGAAGAAATCCAGTCGGTAACTATGAAGGACGAGGTGCCTACAGGTACAATAATCATCAATAAGGATGGAGAGTTCCTTCAGGATATTGAGGCTACCAAGGATAAGTGGTATGACTTCCTGTTCAGCTGGAAGAAGAAATCCATGGCTGGCGTAACTTTTGAAGTATATGCAAAGGAAGATATTGTAAGTCCTGATGGTCTTGATACTGTCTACTATGAGAAGGACGAGCTTGTTGCAACTCTTGTAACAAACGATAAAGGTGTAGCATTTATAGATAAGCTGCCACTTGGTAAGTATTATCTAGTTGAGACTGCTACACTTGAAGGCTTTATGCTGGATAGCACACCTATTGATGCTGACCTTTCATATATGGATCAGGATACTCCTATCGTTTATGCTGGAGATCATATCTTTAACGAAAGACAGAAGGTAGAAATCTCTGTTATAAAGAAGGATTCAGAAACCGGTAAAGCTCTTGAAGGTGCTATGTTTGGACTGTATTCTGCTGAGGAAATAATTTGCACTGAAACTGATGCAAAGCTTCCAACAGACAGTTTGATTGAAAAGGCTGTTACAGATTCCGAAGGAAAGATTCATTTTGTATCAGATCTTCCGCTTGGAAAGTATTATATCCAGGAGATTGAACCTCCTAAGGGTTATGCTTCCAATAAAGAAAAAGTGGAGATTTATGCATCATATAATCCTGAAGGAGAAAAAGTACTTAAGTTTGAAGCAGAATTCAAAGATGTTCCTATTAAGGTTGAATTCAGTAAAACTGATGTGACTGGAGAAAAGGAACTTGAGGGTGCAAAGCTTACTATAATTGATTCTGAAGGGAAGACAGTAGAAAGCTGGACAAGTACTAAAGAACCTCATATGGTTGAAAAGATACCGGCAGGTAAGTACACTCTCAGAGAGGAGACTTCACCTTATGGTTATACCATAGCGAATGATATAGAGTTTGAGGTTAAGGATTCAGGCGATATCCAGAAGTGTCAGATGAAGGATGATTATGTATATGGAAAAATACTCCTTAAAAAGAGAGATTCAGAGCTTAATACAATGATTGAAGGTGTTGAGTTTGAAATCAGAGATAAGGATGGTAAGGTGCTTCAGACACTTGTTACTGGGAAGGACGGATGTGCGGAGAGTGATCTGCTTCCTATCTGCACCTTTGGCAAGGATGACAGCTATGATAAGGATATAATCTATACTGTAGTCGAAACAAAGGCTAAGGAAGATTATATTCTTGATAGTACTCCTCATGAGGTGACGTTCACCTATGGAAGAGACGAGAACGGAAAACTAACGGATGATGCTAAGGCTCCTGAGGTAGTTGAATATACACTTGATCTCACTAATAAGCCTACGCAGCCAAAGCTTCCTCAGACAGGTGACAACTATAATCCATTTGTCTGTGGTGCTATCGGACTTGCATTTATTCTCTTTGCTGCATCATACATTTTCTTCAGTAAGAAGACTTCAATGATAGATGACGAGATAAGTAATGATTCAGATGAAGATGTGTCTGAGTAAGCGTATATGCAGATGGAAGATTCTGGATGATATCTTCCATCTGTTATAATAATTAATACTATGATATACTTCTTGAAAATGTGATGTTCGTCTGGAGGAGTATAATTCGGTGAAGCGTAATCTATCGGAAGAGGATATTATATATCTAAATAAGCTAAAACAAAAAAATCTTGAATTGTATAATCGTAAATTGAAGATTTTAAGAATTACTGATGAAGATGTTCCTAAGAGGTCAATTAGTAATGTTTTCGTAAGTGATAGAAGTATTTATCAAGATAAAGCTAGTGTTCAACATTCATATGATCCGTATAAATATTCTTGGGAATGGGATGATGAGGATTATGAGATGATGGATGATTATGATTATTCTGAAGATAATAATGATAATACTTCTTATAAGGACTCATCTATTCATAATTTATATTTAATTGATGGAGATAATCATATATATGAAGCTATTGAAAGAATTGATTTAGCTGATGAAACGGATGATGTAAGAATTTATGTTTCACAAGACGGATTATATAACAGGCTTATTAATAAAAGACATCCTCATGTAACCGTAATTAAAGTAAAACCAGGTGAGCAGGCGGTAGATAATCAGATCAAAAGTGTTTTTGGAAATGCTGTAAAAAATGGTCAATATGATGATATTTTTGTTATAAGTAATGACAAAGGATATGATAAGCTTATCCAAGAATATAGAAGCAAATATAAAAAGAAGAAGAATCATCTTGATAGACGTGAGAAGTTCTGAGAATCTATACAATAATTTATGACAGCGAGGTAATGGCCGATGAGACAATATCAATGTGAGTGCCAGGAGTGTGGTGATAAACATAGAGTTATTGTTAAACAACCACCATATCCGGAGGTCGGAGAGATTATCATAGCTCAGTGTCCAAAGTGTAATAAAGAAACTGGTCATTTAAGGATTGAACCGACAAAGAAATAATAAAACAAAATAATATCAAGAGTTTTAGGAGATATGAGCCATAAGGTTTGTATCTCCTATTTTTGTATCAATTTTAGGAGAAAACCCAAGTGATTGGGAGAAAGAATAAGAGGTAAAAATATATGAGAATGAATTTTGAGACATTTAAAGGCGTAGTAGAGACAGAACTTTTGAACTTCTTTCCAGATTCTATGAAGAATGGAAAGGTAGTATTTGAAAAGGTTCCAAAGGTAAACAGAGAACTGGATGCTGTGACTATAGAGCTTGAGGGGGAGAAGAGAAATATCTGCCCTACTCTTTATCTTCAGGATATGTATGAAAGATATGAGGCTACTGAGAATCTTCCTGATGTTATGAGTGAGTTTGCGGCAGCATATCTTCAGAGCATGGAAAGAAGTGAGGAAGTGATTAAAAAGATTGATCTTCCTAACTGCAAGGACAGAATCATATTCCAGCTTATTAATTCAGAACAGAATAAAGGACTTCTTGCTGACGTTCCTTATAGACCATTCCAGGATCTAGCTATTATCTACAGAGTTGTAGTCGAGGATCGTGAAGGGGTTCTTGCATCTTCAATCATAACTAATAAGGTTGCTGATGCTATTGGTATGAAAGAAGCAGAGCTTTTTGAGCTTGCTGCTGAAAATACTAAGAGGATAAATCCTGTAAAAATTATAGGTATGAGTGAAATGCTCAGAGGAACTTTATTTGATATTGGAGCTGATGAAGAGGAATTAGATATGATGATGCCTTATCAGCCTGAAGAGGAAATGATGTACGTAATCACAAATGAGAGAAATATGCATGGAGCTATTTCTATGATTTATGAGGATGAGCTCCATAAACTTTCGGAAGTAATTTCTGATGATCTATATATTCTTCCAAGTTCGATTCATGAGGTGCTTGCAGTTCCTGCCAGCACACAGTCTCCTGAAGAGCTTGCTGAAATGGTTCATACCATAAATATGGCAACAGTAAATCTTGAGGATAGATTATCAAATCAGGTTTATCACTATGACAGAAACGCACGTACACTTAAGCTTGCCACTGATACACCGAACAAAAGACTTGATGGAGAGGTGTCTGAGCAGCAGCTTGTATATGAAGCAAATAAAGGACCTAAAAGATAGGAGGCCTCCTATGGAATTACAGACTGTTGATATAAAAGATTTAATTAAAATCATGAATGAAAGTCCTGAGGATTTTATCATAACGGTCGAAGGTCTGGATGGAGGTGATGAGGATGCCGAAGAAGAATCCGTTTAAGTTGGATGTGGTGTCTATTCGCTTAAATAAGGATGCTCCGCTTATGTCGGGGCATCCGGTTAAGTCTCCTGAGGATGCGGTAAAGCTAATAGGTCAGGAATTATGCGAGATGGATAGAGAGGTTGTCTGCATCATTAACCTAAAGTCTGATGGGACACCTATTAATTGTACCTTTGCAAGTATGGGTGCACTGGATAGATCAGTAGCGCATCCAAGAGAGTTATTAAAGGCAACTATACTATCCAATGCATCGACCATGATTATGATTCATAACCATCCATCTGGAAATCTTGACCCTTCAATTGAAGACTCAATACTTACCGACAGGATGATTAAGATTTGTGATCTGGTAGGTGTGCCGCTTGTAGATCACATAATAGTTGGAGGCGATAATTCAGATTACTTCAGCTTTAAGGAAAAGGACAGGCTACCAGCTTCCAACCTGAGATACAGTCTTAAGACAGACTATAAGGATATTGAATTCTCAGTACCAATGGCAGCAGAAGTAAATAGTAATAAGGGTGATGTAAGCACTATTGCTGAAAATAATAAAACGGGAAGGAGGACCAAGAGATGAGCGATAGATTCACTGAAGAAGAACTAAGTATAGCGAAGTCAGTTGATCTTGTTGAAGTAGCCAGAAGTCTTGGATATACACCTAAGAAAATAGGACGGTTCTATACTTTGAAGGAGATGGATTCTATGAGAATCTATGACCATAGAAATTGGTTCCGTTTTTCCGGTAAATGTGAGAGTGGAAGGAACGGTGGTTCTCAAATAGATTTCTTAAGAGAGTTCGCAGGACTGGATGTTAAAGATGCTGTGTTCTGGCTTCTGGATTTTGCAGGAGTCAGACATGACAGCATAGGGGAAACTGTTTCGGGAGATTGTATCATTCATAATGATAAACCAGTATCTGAAAAGAAGGAATTTATCCTTCCGGTACCTGCTTCGAATAATGATAGGATCATCAGATATCTTAATCAGGATAGAGGGCTTAGCATAAGTACAATAGATTATTTTATCCGTAAGGGCATTATATATGAGAGCCAGGAATATCATAATGTGGTATTCCTCGGAAATGATAAGAGTGGTGTCACAAGATTTGCAAGCCAGAGAGGAATCTATGATAGAGATGGGAAAGCTTTTAAATGTGATGTGGCAGGAAATGATAAGAGGTACGGTTTCAATATTACAAATGATAATAGTAATCGGATAGTAGTGTTTGAAGCAGCTATAGACATGATGAGCTATGTAGATATCTTTCAGGATTTTGACAGCAATATGATTGCACTGGGAATGACAGCAGATCTTCCTCTTGAAACATTTTTATGTGATCATCCGGGTATTAGTAAAATTGAGTTTGCTCTTGATAACGATGAACCTGGAAGGTTAGCTGCTGAAAAACTGATTCAGAAGTATAGAGATAAAGGCTACGAGGTAAAGGATGCCTCGGCTCCAGTCATGTATAAAGATATAAATGAATGGCTGGTGGCTACAAGACTGAAATTATCATCAGACTCTGTAGCTGAAAGAAAGTATGAATACCTTAAGTCGGGTATCCCAAAATGAATGTGTAACATATTGTTGGCAGATGGATGATTTGTGTAACAAATTGTTGGAACTAGGGAGTTTCTGCCAACAAATTGTGTAACACGAAAAATGCCTGTGTAACAGATTGTTGGCAGAAGCCACTTTTGTGTAACAAATTGTTGGAACTCATGGGTTTTTGCCAACAAATTGTTGGAACTTATGAATTTTGTAGGGATTTATCAGGATTCGTATATATCAGGGGTCTTAGGGTGCTCCCTAACAAGATGCAAAATGGAAATGTTAAACATTTTGCGTATCTTGCCACTATATTCAAATGATTTCAAAACATCAAAACATGAAGGTGATGTGACCAGAGATTTCATACAGATAAAAGAAGGGAGGAATGCTTATGGCGAGAGGGAAATCGATTGTTAAAGGCTTTAGAATTTCAGAAAAGGATGCTGAACTCTTATCAGCGAGGGCCTTGGAGTCAGGGATGAAGGAAAGCGATTATATAAGGCTGTGCATTTCTAAGGGACCGATGGATCATAAAGAAATAAGAATTATTCTTCATGATATGCTAACTGAGATTAATCATATTGGTATAAATATCAATCAGGTGGTAAAGAATAATAACTCCGGCTTATATCTTCCTTCCGATAAGGATAGGCTTCTTGCTTATATGCAGCGTCTTAGCTTAAGTATGGCAGAGGTGGTGAAGCGACTTGGCAATAACTAAGTTGATGAATATCAAGGATACCGGTACTTCTGATCATGCAGGACACTTAAACAGACTTCTTACTTATATGATGAATCCTGAAAAAACTCAGGAGGAGGCTAAGGTTGGAGCTGTGAACTGTATTCCGGAATCAGCTTCGATAACTATGCAGCAGACTAAGGATAGCTTCGGAAAGGTAACTGGGAGGCAGGGATATCATTTTGTTATATCCTTCAAGCCGGGTGAGACTGATGCAGATACAGCATATAAGATAGCTGAAGAATTTATATCAGAATATCTGGCTGATAAGTACGAGACAGTGTTTGCAGTCCACGATGATAAGGAGCATATACATATTCATATAGCTTTCAATAGTGTCAGTTTTGTAGATGGTTATAAATACCATTATGCTAATAATGACTGGGCAAAAATAATACAGCCGATAGTTAATCGTCTTACAAGTAAGGAAGGACTTAGCATAGTCGAGCTTGATCCTAATGAAAAGCATGATCGATATAAGGATCATAATACCTATCGTGATGGTGCTGATAACTTCTCGGATATGATAAAGCGTGATATTGATGTGGCGATTGCTGAAGCTTATAGCTATGATGAGTTTCTTCAGATAATGAAGGACAGAGGATATGAAATAAAGGAAGGGAAGTATCTGGCATTTCGAGGAAAGGAAATGTCCAGATTCCGAAGATGTAAGAAAGAGACTCTTGGAATTGATTATACTGAGGAAGCAATCAGAAACAGAATTCCATATGAATCCCTTAATACCTTCAGAGCTGAAACTGAAGAGGAAGCTCAGAAAATAGTTTATTCGAAGATACCAAGAGGTAAGAGAGCCAAACTTAGTCCGGTGCAGAAGAAATACTTTGCAAGGCTCTATAGATTAAAACTTATTCAAAGAAGACCTTATAGTAAAGCATGGCAGTTTAGGGATGAGATAAAGAAGATGCATAAGTTGGAGGAACAATATCTGTTTCTGGTAGAACATGATATAACCTCGCTTGACCATCTTAAGGAAGTTAAGAGTGATCTTGATTCAGAAAGACGGAAAGTTTCCGGAGCTAAGAGCAAGAATTATAGAACTGGTAAAAAACTGAGAGAGCTTTATCAGGTTGCTTCTGAAATGAGTGATCTTCTTCCTGGCGAAAGACTATTTCAGTCGGGAGATAAAGAATTTGAAACGGAGCATAGAAAGTATTCTGAACTTAATGATGTGCTTAAGAAAGAAGGATATACATATGAAGAGATAATGAGACTCAAGGAGCATTATCATAGTGAAGAACTTTTCCTTAAGGAGATGTCCAAGAAAACGTCGAGAGATGTAAGAATAGCTGTATCTATAATAAAAGAACTCGAAGAGGAAATGATCAGAAATCCAGAAGTTGATAAGGATACACCGGAAAAAGAACCAGAGAAGAAAATTGAAGAAAAGAAATTGATCAGACAGCCAAAGATAAGATAGGGCTGTTTTTTTTATGGAGGTAGTTGAATGGAAGAATTTGTGATAAATGAAGCGAAAATAAAAGAAGATCTTGAATATTTAGATAATGTTAATGGTCTCACTAAAGATGATAAGAAGATGGCAAGATGCGATCTGATTGCTGGAATTGATCGTTTGCTTCTTAGGAAGTATTACAAAAGGAATGTAAGTCAGACACGCAAGAAAATAATATCTTTTCTGCTTAGGGCAGGTGCACCTGAATCAGTGATAGATAAATATCTTGATAAGAAGATAAAGGATGAGAAGATTAGCCAGGCTGTGAGATATATAACTGAAGGTGTGCCAGCGCAGTATGTTGATCTTCATTTTAATGATTCCTTGTTTCCCAGGCTTAGTGAGTACTGGTTATATGAGCAGAATCTGCTCAAAATGAAGAAAGAAAAGGAAGAGGCAGAAAATAAGATAACTCCTGATGGTTTAATTAGAGCTGAAGAGACCGAAGCACCTGTAGAGGATAAATCTGATGAAATTGTGGAGACTGTGGTGAACGAGAAAGAGGATGAATCCACAAAAGATGACTCTGATGATGACGCCGAGGCTGAAGTGATTACTGAAGAAGCTGTGATGGAAGTGGAGGATGAAGAGAAGAACGATCCTAAGAGTGATGCCAGTATAAAACCTGAAGCTGCTGTTTCTCAGAATACAGTAATCAACGGCTTTACATTTGAACAGATGATGGAGCTGTTTTCTTATATGAATAGTAATGCAAATAGCAATGCTCAGAAAAAGCACGATACTGTTCCGAATGAGAGTGAAAAACCAGTATCTGAAGATAAAATTCAGGCTATTGTGGCTGCTGCAATGAAGCAGACAATAGAAGAGGCTAAGAAGCAGACGCTGGAAGAAATCAGTAAACAACGTACTTTAGATGTTGATAAAACTGTTAAGGCCGAGAGTAAATCGGCGGATATCAATATAGATGATATCCGTAAGGAAATCAGTGAGCTGAGACGCGAGGCCGATGAGAATAAGAAAACCGAGAATGCACTTAGAAATGAGCTGGAAGAAAAGAGTAAGGAGACGGCTGATAGAATGAAGGATTATTACGAGATGTTTAGAAATCTTAAGGCAAACCCAGAAGAGGATAAGGTTGAGACTTCTGAGGAACAGAACTCCAAGCTATCAACCAGCGGCTATATGGTTCCGCTAAAAGATTCCAATGGAAATATTGTAGGAACAATGCCGGTAGAGATTGAAAGAAGAAAATCCAATGGTTTAGGTGGACTCTTTGGGCTTCTCGGTTTTAAGAAGAAGTCTCAGCAAAGTCTGGTTCGAATGGTTATATCCGGAGAACTTAATAAGGCGCAGCTTAGTCATATAGTTGGGGCTATGAAGAAAGGACTCAGTGAGGGGCAGCTTACGGATCTTATCGAGAGTAAGGTCCCTGCTGAAAAAATGCCGGAGATTATAGAGATAGCGCTACTTGAAAAGAGCATGGGCTATGCATACTAGAAGGGAGATGGAACTATGGCAGAAGAGATTCAGGAGGCGGTACAGATCATTCGTGTCGCTTATGATGGAATAGAGATAGC
Source organism: uncultured Lachnospiraceae bacterium (assembly GCA_946414825.1). Taxonomy (GTDB): domain Bacteria; phylum Bacillota; class Clostridia; order Lachnospirales; family Lachnospiraceae; genus Eubacterium_Q. The sequence goes on along the minus strand of CAMKQB010000010.1, from coordinate 887 downwards.
AATGAAAGCCGGCAGTGGCGGTATCAAAGCTATGCAGAAAATCTTTGAAGTGCTGAGAGGACTGCTTGATTATGAGAAGTCGCTCGGTAAGGTAAATATGAGGAAACTGCTTATGAAGGGTGGAGATCTTCAGGTGCTTCAGTTTAAGTCTGAGGATATGAAGAAGGTTGAAAAGCTTGCCAAGAAATATGGAATCCTTTACTCGGTTCTCCCTAATATCAATAAGGAAAAAGGACTTTCAGAGATTGTATTTCATTCAGAAGCAGTACCAAGAGTAAATATGATGCTTCAGAAGATGAAGAATGGTAAGGTGGCAACCTTCGATGAGTATCTTAAAGAAGGGAATGGAGAACAGATGGATAAGCTTACGCAGTTCCTTGAGAAGGAGAAGCAGAAGGGAAACCTGACAGGCCACACTGCACAGGAGGAGATAGTTGATAATGCTATAGACAATCTGCTTGAGAAAGTTGGCAATTTCGCAACAGAAAAACAGAGTGTCAGTGTGGATTCAGTAAAGGAGAACTTTTCAGTATCTCAGGACCAGGCTGAGAGTGTAATTAATAAGCTTTCTATAATGGGGCTTCTTGATCAGGCTGACAGAGATGGAAATCATAAGGTATTGATGGATAAAGATTCTTTCAATAATCGTATTCGCAGTTATCGTGGTATAGCTGACAGAATGAAGGCGGTATCGTTATCCAAGAATGCCAGCATGATTGATATCACTATCAGTAAGACTCTCATAGTTGAGGAAAATCCTAACGCAGTTAAGACTCGAGTTCCGGGAACCTGGGGTGATAATGCAAGGTATTTATGGATTTCCAAGGAAAACACCATGGAGATTCATGGTGGAAAAACACTTCTGACATTCCTCGATAAGGATAAGG
>CAMKQB010000009.1 GCA_946414825.1 uncultured Lachnospiraceae bacterium | reverse complement strand
AACACACTCAGCTGAGGAGTACTAATAGGTCGTGAGCTTTTCCTAGAATTAGGTAGATACGTAATGTAGTCTTGAATAGATATGAACTGTATGAAGTTTTGAAAGTACAATTAATGTACTTTGCTAACTATAGCGCAGCATTGATTTGCTAAAGCAAATCAATACCAATCCTCGATAGCTCAATGGTAGAGCATTCGGCTGTTAACCGAAGGGTTGTTGGTTCGAGCCCAACTCGGGGAGTTACACCACGGGATTGATAGTAATCCCCAAGGGGTTTTGATTTACATTCTTAACCTTGGTGCCTTGGTTACTGCGTAACCAAGAATCCTGCACTTCGTGCAGTATTTATTCTGCAGCGCTTCGCTTGCAGAATGCATGCGCCCCATGGCGCAGCATTGATTTGCTACGCAAATCAATACCTATGGCCCGGTGGTCAAGAGGTTAAGACATCGCCCTTTCACGGCGGTAACACGGGTTCAATTCCCGTCCGGGTCATTTATATGGACGCTTAGCTCAGTTGGTTAGAGCAATCGGCTCATAACCGATCGGTCCTGGGTTCGAGTCCCCGAGCGTCCACTACCCTCGAAAATATTTCGAGGGTTTTTTTATTTCTAGAGTGAGTAAAAGAGAACCGTCCCTATATACTCATGAGTAAATAAGAACCGACACTATTTACTCACTTTATCTTCTTTTATATTTCGGTTATAATGTGTTAGGTAGTAAGTCTAATATGAGCGCAGGTGAAGGGCTATGTTCATAAGTGATTTCATAAATCGAGATATCAAATATGAGAATGAGAGTAAACGTGTAATAGTTACGCTCAGGATTCTTTATATTATTATCTTTTGTGCCTTTTTGCTTGATATTCTTTATGTTGGCGTTGATATAATGACAGTTTATCCATATAGGATTTCTCTTCTGTTTGGGGCACTAATCATTCTGTTTATCTATACTTATTTATCTAGAACAACCCCGTCACTTCTATTATTTATGATATTTACATTTGTATGGACTCTCACTATGATTCCATGCTTTGGATGGAGTGCAGGTATGCAGAATTACTTCATCCTTATTCTTATGCTATGTTTTTTTGCTTTGCATTTAAGGACATCAATAAAGTTTTTGTGTGCGGGATTTGTTCTTCTTATTAGAATAATTACAATTGGAATATTTGGCGGGATTAAGCCGGCACTTGAAATAAGTGTAATTTGTGATAAGCTTCTCCAGATAACGAACATCACGGCTGTATTTCTGTCCATAATTATTATTTCATATATATTTAGTAAGACGGAAAATGAAGCAGAATCAAAGCTTATGAAGTATAATGATAGACTTCTTAAGGCGGCTAACACAGATCAGTTGACAGGCCTTCTGAATAGAAGAGGAGTCATGCAGTATCTGAGCGGGCTGAAGGATTTCTCTGAATATTATTGTGTAAGTGTTGCTATGGCGGACATTGATTTCTTTAAGAAGGTTAATGATACATATGGTCACGATGCAGGCGATGAGGTTTTGAAGGCAATCGCAGATATTTTTAAATCGAAATGTCAAAATGGTTCAATTGCATCAAGATGGGGTGGGGAGGAATTCCTCCTGGTATTTCCAAATGTTAATGGTGATGATACATATATGCTACTTGAACAGATACGTATGGCTATTCAAAAAAGTGAAATAAATGTGGATGGAAATGTGATAAATGCTACAATGACATTTGGGCTTACAGAATGGGGTTTCAAATCTGACTTGGATAATGTTATAAAAGAAGCTGATGATAAACTGTATCATGGTAAGGAAAATGGCAGAAATCAGGTGGTATACTAGATCTTACTTATGCATAGTAATATGAGGAAATATGGAATTAGATAATTTAGAAAATAAAATAGAAGAAGCTGATAAAGCTGCTGAAACAACTGAAGAAACTGCTGAAATGGAAGAATATGAAGAGGCGGTGAATGAAGACAATAAGAAACTATTGATAGTAACAATTATTACGGGTACATTACTGGTTGCTATCATAATTTTTACAATTGTCTTTTTTTATGTGAATGTCAGGCATACAAAAAATCTTCTGGATTCATCGAACTTTGAGACATACGATAACTATTATGTGATGATATCCGATAATAGAGATAGTGATTTCTGGAAAAATGTATATGAAGGAGCTCTCGAAGAGGGTGAAAATAGTGGCGCTTACATAGAGAAAATGGGTGAAGCAATCGGTGGTGACATGACTAAAGTGGATATGCTCAGAATTGCAATAGACTCTAATGTCGACGGAATCATTTTAGAGGGCGACGGAACCCAAGAAGTTGATAAAATGATAGAAGAGGCGAAGGCTGAAGATATTCCGGTTGTAACTGTGGCTGATGATTCAGCTAATAGCAACCGTATAAGCTATGTTGGCGCAAGTGGTTACAACATGGGTAAGGAGTACGGTGACCAGCTTGTTAAATGCATACAGGAAAAATCCCTCGAAAAATGTAACGTATTGATTCTATTTGATGATACTCAGGCAAACAGCTTTCAGTCAGTTATTATAACTGCTATAAGTGAATCCCTGGATAAAAATGAGATGGGTGAAAATGTTACTATCAGTAGTAAAACTGTTTCTACAGATAAAGAGTATGCAGCAGAAGAAGAGATAAGAGATATATTTGTGGGAGATGAAGAAATCCCGGATGTTATCATATCTCTCAGTGAGAAGAATACAGTTTGTGCATCTCAGACGGTTGTTGATTACAACATGGTTGGAAGGGTTGAAATACTCGGTTATTACATTTCCCCTGCTATTAAGAATTCTATAGAGAAAAATATTATCAGGTCCTCTATTGTTGTAGATACAAAGCAGATGGGTAAATACGCGGTGGAAGCAATAAATGAATATAAGGAAAGTGGATATGCCAGCGAGATTTATATGATAGACACGCAGCTTATAGACAGCACGAATCTCGACTCCTCTACGATGGAAGGAGGGGACGAAGACTGATGAAGCTAAGGGAAAAAATATCAAATATGAATCTTCGCGGCAAGCTGTCCCTTCTGATAATTGGCTCCATGTTACTGCTGCTGGTTGTAAACTTATTCATGTATTTTACGCTTAATAGAATAACTAAGCAGATGGATCAGATATATATCGGAAATGTTCAACTGAACGAGCTTGAGGATTCTCTGGATACTGTTCAGGCCAGTATGGTGGACTATCTGAATACAAAGAGTACGGATTCTCTAGATGAATACTATAGGGCTGCACAGGGCTATCAGAATCTTCTTGATGGAATGGGCGGCGAGATAACAGACAACCAGCTGCTTCTCATGGAACGTTGTATATATTATATGTCTCAGCGTTATTTGTCCCTTACGGAAGAGACTATAGACTATAAGCGTGGTAGAAATGTTGAGAAATATAAGGAATCCTATGAAGAGGCAAATAGCATTTATAGTTATATCAATACTTATATTTCGAGCTTAAATGAATATAAATTCCGTGCGAATACAGAGAGCTACAAGAAGCTCTCATCAACCGTGGGATATCTGGAAATTCTGAGTATCCTTATGTTTGTTGTTATGGTGGCCTTTGATGCTATGCTAGTAATGCTGGTTACAAGGAGTGTCACGAGCCCACTTCAGGAACTTGCGATAGCGGCCGATAAGGTTTCCGAAGGAAAGCTTGATGAGGTAGAGCAGGTTAAGGTTCACGGAGAAGATGAGATAGGTGTTGTAACGGTGGCCTTTAACCAGATGGTTAGTAGTATTCCAGACTATCTGACAAGGCTGAAGGAAGGTATGGAGAAGGAACAGTTCCTCAAGGAGAAGGAGCTGATGATGGAAGCAAATCTTAAGGATGCTCACCTCAAATACCTTCAAGCTCAGATCAATCCACATTTCCTATTCAATACCCTTAATGCTGGAACTCAGCTGGCAATGCTGGAGCATGCAGATAAAACCTATGAATACATCCAACAGGTTGCGGCATTTTTCCGTTATAATGTTTCGGAAAGAGATGAGGTGACGCTAGAGGAAGAGGTAAAACTCGTTGATACCTATATATACATTTTAAATGTGCGATTTTCTGGAGATATACATTTCACTAAGGAAATAGAGGATGAGAAATATCTAAATGCGCATATACCTGGAATGATACTCCAGCCAATCGTTGAAAATAGTGTTAATTATGGTATCCGAGACGTAGAGTGGGAAGGCAAGATAACACTTTCAATTTACAAGGTTGAGGATAACCTGTGTATAAGTATCGCAGATAATGGCGTAGGAATGAAGCAGGAAACTATAGACTACGTAATGAAGGGCGTGAGTCTGGGCGAGGACACGACGGATACTGGAGAGAAAAAGGGAACTGGAGTAGGGCTTAAAAATGTAATAGAGCGCCTCAAGATTTATTTCGATGGAAAGAATAATGTTGAGATAATTAGTGAAGGAAGAAATCAGGGAACAGAAGTTGTGATAACCATTCCTTATAAGGAGAATGAAGATGTATAGCATAATGATAGCAGATGATGAAGGTATAGTTCTGGATTCATATACTTATTTGCTAAATGAAGAATTTGGAGATTCCATAAGCATAGAAACGGCTAAGACTGGACGAAGCGTAATAGAGCTTGCGGAGAGATACAGGCCTGACATATGCATTATGGATATTAGAATGCCTGGAATAAATGGAATAGATGCTATTAAGGAAATCAGAAAAAGAAATCCAGGAATAGTATTTATCATAAGCTCTGCCTATGACAAGTTCGGGTACGCCCAGGAGGCAATGGGCCTTGGAGTAATAGAATATCTTCATAAACCTGTTGATAGAGAGAAATTTATCAAAACTATAAGACGTGCTATGGATCAGATTGACCAGGATAGGGAAAAGAGAGCCAAGGAGCTGGAGATTCTCGAGAAGATGGAAACAGTAACTCCTATTATAGAAAATGGCCTCGTTTATAATCTTCTTTTCCAGGACTATTTCCAGGAAGATATAATGAACTTCAAAAAACTTCTTGAGATAGAAGAGGACTATGGTTATATGATAGTCCTTGTCTTCGGAGAGGACCTTCAAGAGGGAATGCTTACCAATGCGGTTGGTGCATCTGTAAGAGTTCAGAATCATATAAGGGATCTGAGAGAAATAGTTAAGAGCTATTTCAGTACAATTGTTAGTTCTGTGATGGCAAACAAGATAGTGCTATTTGTTCCTTATGCTAAGAGTCAGTATGATTATAATGAGAGAATTGAAATAATAGATAATACCAGAAATATGATCCGAAGACTGAATACTCAGATGGAGGTTGTATTTAGGGCAGGTATCGGAACTATCAAGCCTCTCGATAAGCAGATGATATCCTTTAATGAGGCACTGGATGGACTGGCTGTTTCCTGTAGTTCGGTAGTTCATTCTGACGATGTTGCTAACTACGGAGAGTATGAAGACGACTATCCTGTAGATAAGGAAAATGCTATCTACGAACATGTTGGAAGAGGAGAGACGGAGCAGGCAATCACCGCTGCTAATCAGTTCTTCGATTGGATGCAGGATAAGTATGCAAGCTACGAAACAGATATCAAGCAGAAGACTCTTGAGTTTGTTCTCCAGGCAGAGAGGCTGGCGCTTGAGAAGGGTGGAAAGAAATATTCTTTCAGGTCAGGAGAAAACTATCTGCAATATGTCAATAAAACTGAGAGCTATGATAAGCTTCGTAAATGGTTTATTGATAAGATCACGGAGGCTAGCCAGGATGTAAAATGCCGCAAGGAGAACCGTTCCTCAGGAGTTATTGATAAAGCAAAGGAATATATACAGACACATTATCAAAATGACATTTCGCTAGATGATGTTTCGAGAAGTGTGGATATAAGTCCGTATTACTTTAGTAAACTGTTCAAGGATGTCGAGGGCGAGAATTTCATAGATTACCTCACGAATCTAAGAATAAGTAAGGCGAAGGAACTCCTTGATACTACTGATATGTCTATGAAGGAAATCTGTGCAGAGGTTGGATATTCGAATCCAAACTACTTCAGTAGAATATTTAAGAAGACAATTGGTGTGTCACCTACAGAATATAAAAACTGAAAACAATTAGAAAAAAGGAAAAACAAATGATATATATTTGCAAAAATAATAGAAAGTTATTATCCCTGTTGATGACACTTCTTATTCTTGTTATGACAGGCTGTGGCAGTGCAGATAAGTCAACAGAAAAGGTCAAAGAGGAAGATAAAAAAGGAATAGTTATAGGGCTGAGCATAGACTCCCTTGTAGTTGAAAGATGGCAGAGAGACTGCGATGTCTTTGCGGCTACAGTTCAGGAGTATGACAAGGATGCAAGCGTCAATATTCAAAATGCAAATGGTGATGCCGAGACACAGAGAGAGCAAATCAGATACCTGATTGATAAGAGAGTGGATGTCCTTGTTATTGTGTGTATCGATTCAGAGGGGTTAAGTGATCTCGTCGAGGAAGCACACAATGCTGGTATTCCGGTTGTTGCCTATGATAGATTAATTAGAAATTCAGATGTTGATCTATATGTATCCTTTGATAATGAAAAGGTTGGCGAACTGATGGGCGAAGAACTTGTTCGTTCAGGTCTTGAAAATGGAAATGTAATGATGCTTGCAGGCCCGGAAGAAGATAATAACGTATCTCTCGTAAATTCAGGTTTTGAAAAGGTGATGAAGGATAATAATGTGAACATCAAAAGTAAGTACTATACTCCTAACTGGAAGGCCGAGGAGGCGGCAAATTACCTGAGTGAGAATCTGACGGAGCTGGAGGATGTGGATGCGATTATGTGTGGTAATGACAATATCGCAACGACGATTATTAGAACCTTGTCGGAGGCCAGACTGGCTGGAAAGATTAAAATCACAGGACAGGATGCGGACCTCGAGGCATGCCAGAGAGTAGTTGAGGGAACACAGGTTATGACGGTGTATAAGCCTGTTGAGAAGCTAGCACAGGTGGCTGCAGATTATGCTATACAGCTTGCAGAAGGAAAAGAACTTAAGGATGTAAATGTTACTATTAACGATGGATCCTTTGATGTTCCTTATTATTATATAGAACCTATTGCGGTTACTAAGGACAACATAGATGAGACTATCATAGAGTCTGGCTTCCATGTAAGAGATGAAGTTTACATGAATGTAGTAGATTAGGGCGTTCCAGAGTATTTATAGAAAGTTCGATAAGATAAGTTACAAAATATGAATAGTACAAATTTGTCACAGAAAATGTGCTCTGACAAATTTGTGCTATTTTTTAATTTTACATTTTCTATTGAAGATAAAAATTGAAAGAACGAGAGCAACTCATTGCTATTTACCTCATGTTACTATTGCCTCAGCTAAAAAACATTTTAACTTTCAACCCACATGTAAAACGAAGAGGAGGTTTTTAAATTATGTTTAAGAAAAAGTTTTTAGCAGCTGTTTTAGGAACAGCAATGGTAGCAAGTTTACTTACAGGATGTGGTGCATCATCTGATACAGCCACATCAGAGAGTAAGGAAACAGTAACAGAGGCTCAGGTAGAGACAGAGGCTTCAGAGGAAGCTTCATCAGATGAGGCAGCTACTACAAATGGCGCTGGTAAGAAAGTCGGTATTGCAATGCCAACTAAGTCGCTTGAGAGATGGAATCGTGATGGTTCTTATCTAGAGGAGCAGTTCAAGAGTAAGGGATTTGAAGTGTCAGTTACTTACTCAGACAACAAGATTGATCAACAGGTTAAGGATATCGAAGGTCTTATAGCTGATGACGTTGATCTTCTCGTTATCGCAGCAATCGATGGTGAGTCATTAACACAGGTTCTTGCGGAAGCTAAGGAAGAGAACATTCCAGTTATCTCTTACGACAGACTTATCATGAACACAGATGCTGTTAGCTACTATGTATCCTTTGATAACTATACAGTTGGTAAGCTTCAGGGAGAATTTGTTAGAGATCAGCTCGACCTTGATAATGCAGAAGGTCCTTACAATATTGAGTTCACGGCAGGTGATCCTGCAGATAACAATGCTGGATTCTTCTTTGATGGTGCATACGATGCACTTAAGAGCTACATCGATGATGGAAAGCTTGTAGTAGTATCAGGCCAGACATCTTTTGATCAGGTTGCTACAAAGGCTTGGGATACAGCAACAGCTATGACAAGATTCCAGAACATTCTTGGATCTAACTATTCAGATGGTACACAGCTTGATGTTGCTCTTTGCTCAAACGATTCTACAGCACTTGGTGTTACACAGGCAATCGAAACTGACTATGCTGGAACAAACTCAGTTATCATCACAGGTCAGGATGGTGACGAGGCTAACCTTGCTAACATTGTTGATGGAAAGCAGACAATGACAGTTTACAAGGCTGTTGCAAATGAGGCAGTTGCTACACTTGATCTTGGTGTTGCAATCCTTAACGGAGAAACACCAGATGCTTCTCTTATCGATAACTCAGGATGGGACTTCGAATGTGCATATGATACAGCTTCATATGACAATGGTACAGGAATCATTCCTTCATACCTCCTTGTTCCTACAGTTGTAACAAAGGATAACATTCAGAAGGAATTAGTAGATACAGGATATTACACAATGGATGAAGATGGATATCCACATCCAACTAACTAAGTAACAAGCTGACTATTTTGCGGATACAACCCTCACATGGCAGGGTTGTATCTGCTAAAAATTAAAACCCCAAAGGAGGTAATGACTTGTCTGATTACATATTAGAAATGAAAGAAATTACCAAACTTTATCCTGGTGTAAAAGCTCTGGACAACGTTAACCTTCAGGTTGAACGTGGCGAGATACATGCGTTAGTCGGAGAAAATGGTGCTGGAAAATCAACACTTATGAACGTTCTTTCGGGAACGATTCCACATGGAGAGTACACGGGAAATATCATATACAATGGTAAAGAATGCGAATTTCATAATATTCATGATAGTGAAGAACTCGGAATAGTAATTATACATCAAGAACTTGCGCTGATTCCGGAACTTACAATAGCAGAAAATATGTTCCTAGGTAATGAGCGGGCTAATAATTTTGGAAAAATTAACTGGGGTCAGACCTTTATGCAGGCTAGCGAACAGATGGAAAGAGTTGGTCTTAAGGAAAGCCCTTCAGTTTTGATCAAAGATATAGGAACTGGTAAACAGCAGCTTGTAGAGATAGCTAAGGCCCTTTCAAAGAATGTTAAGCTTCTTATTCTTGATGAGCCAACATCTTCTCTTAATGAGGAAGATTCAAAGATGCTTCTAGATATGCTGCTCGGATTTAAAGAAGAAGGACTAACTTCAATCATTATCACTCATAAGCTTAATGAGGTTTCGTATGTTGCTGATAGGATTACAGTTCTTAGAGATGGTTCTACCATAGAGACTATTGATAATGCTGATCACAACATCGATGAAGACAGAATTATCAAGGGTATGGTTGGCCGTGAACTGACGGACCGTTATCCTGCAAGAGAACATAGAGTAAGTGATGAGGTTGTTTTCGAAGCAAAGGACTGGACGGTTTACCATCCGGTATATACAGAAAAATGTATTGATAAGAAGGTTAACTTCAAGGTTCATAAAGGAGAGATCGTCGGATTCTCCGGACTTCAAGGAGCAGGTAGAACTGAACTAGCAATGTCACTCTTTGGAAAGAGTTATGGCAGGAACATTTCTGGCCATGAGTTTATTAAGGGTGAAGAGGTTAAATTAAAGAATGAGCGTGATGCAATTGCTCATGGTCTGGCCTATGTTACTGAGGATAGAAAGACTAATGGTTTAGTACTTCCTGATTCTATAGCTAAGAACACCACAATGGCTAAACTGGAAAAGATTTCGACAAGAGGTATCATCGATTTCGTTATGGAGTCAAAGGTCGCACAGGAATTTGTAGATGCTATGAAGACAAAAACTCCTAGTGTTGAACAAGCAGTTGGAAATCTTTCTGGTGGAAATCAGCAGAAGGTACTTCTGTCAAAGTGGATGTTTGCTGAGCCTGATGTGTTGATACTAGATGAACCTACAAGAGGTATTGACGTAGGTGCCAAGTATGAAATCTATTCAATAATGAATGATATGGTTGCCCAAGGAAAAGCGGTAGTTATGATCTCATCTGAGCTTCCAGAACTGCTTGGTATGTGTGACCGAATCTATGTTATGAACGAAGGCGAAGTAGTCGGTGAATTTACTTCAGAGGAAGCTACTCAGGAGAAAATCATGAGTGCGATCCTGTCACATAAATCAGACGATCTTAAGGAGGAGTAAGTAATGAGTACTAGTACATTTATAAAAAAATACACCATGGTCATTGCCCTGGTTGTTGTATTTATTATCTTCACCGTACTTACCGGTGGAAAACTTATTCTACCTCAGAATATATCTAACCTTCTGCTTCAGAACGCGTATGTTCTGGTTATGGCATGTGGTATGCTTCTATGTATTCTGACAGGTGGTAACGTAGACCTTTCAATTGGTTCTACTCTTTGTCTTTCAGCCGCGCTTGCTGCAAAGCTGATGGATAGTGGATACAGTCCACTTGTTGCGATATTTGTTTCTATGTCAGTTTCAATCGTAATCGGTATCTGGCAAGGATGGTTGGTAGGATATGTACATATTCCTCCATTTATCTGTACTCTGGCGGGTATGTTCCTGTTCAGAGGTTTTGCAAGAGTAGTTCTTGATTCAAGAACAATCTCTGTTATGAATCCAAAGTTCAACAATCTGTTCACTTCATATATTCAGATTAATGGACTTGATGAAAAGGGTAACTGTAAATCAGCAATCATTGTTGGTGTTGTAGTTGCAGTTGGCCTTATGGTATGGACATTAATTAGTATAGCTAAAAAGAAGAAGCAGGGTTATGAAGGCGTTTCAGCATTTTCTTCTATCGCTAAGATAGCTGTAATAGATGTACTTATCGTACTTTATGCAATTAAGCTTTCACAGTATAAGGGAATTCCAGTAATGCTTATCTGGATACTGATAGTAGTTCTAATCTTTGCATTTATAACATCCTCTACTGTATTTGGTCGTTACTTCTATGCAGTAGGTGGAAATGAGAAGGCTACTAAGCTTTCAGGTATTGATCCAAGAAATGTATATTTCTGGGCATACTTCCTTATGAGTGTACTCGCAGGTTTCTCCGGACTCCTTGTTGCATCACGTATCGGTTCTGTTGATGGTAACATGGGTAACTCCTACGAAATGGATGCTATCGCCTCTTGCTTCATCGGTGGAGCATCTGCTTACGGTGGTTCAGGTACAGTTCCTGGAATCATGATCGGAGCTATTCTCCTGGGTGTTATCAACCAGGGAATGTCAATCTGCGGTTGGCCAGATCAGTGGCAGTATGTTGTAAAAGGCGCCGTACTTCTTGTAGCGGTTGTATTTGATGTAGTTTCTAATCATAAGACAGGAAAATCTTGATCCTCCCAAATCATGATATTTCCAATAAAAACCCTCCAAAAAAGGAAGATAGGATGAGAGAAATGAATAATACTTTGACGAAATTTATCACCAGAATCCTCGTCGGATTATACTTTGTTTATTTATCTGTGAAATTATTTGGCTATGCAGATAAGAGTAGTGAAGGCTTGCTGCTTACTATAATAGGTATTATCTTCCTTGCAGCTAGTGTCGCATTCATTGCGTACTCCCTTAAAACCTATTTAGTAAGCAGAAAGAGTCTGAAATGATACCAGAGGGGACGGTTCGACCGTCCCCTCTGTCGCTATCAAAAAAGAGTTGCAGATTTTGGGTAAATTTTATATAATAGACGAGCTAGTGTTGAAATGCATGGCCCAGTGGCTCAGTTGGTTAGAGCGCCGCCCTGTCACGGCGGAGGTCACGAGTTCGAGTCTCGTCTGGGTCGATTCAGGCCACGGGATTGCCCGCGCGAAGCAAGGCCTTATATCATGCGTAGCATGATAAACACCTTTAGGCCACGGGATTGCCCTATTGATATTAATTATGCCGGCGTGGCGGAATTGGCAGACGCCCGGGACTTAAAATCCCGTGGGTAGTAATACCCGTACCGGTTCGACCCCGGTCGCCGGCACTATAAAAGGAAAGTCTGATTTTGAGAGTTTTACTCAAAAAGACTTTCCTTTTTTTGTTATTCCTATAATTATTGAATTCATTGTAGAAATAGTTAATATTTGATACAATAACTAATGGTTTTATATTCTGCTATATGTTTATGAGAAACAGCAGCAGAAGGCTTAAGTGGAGGATGATAAATGCAGCTTAAGAGTAGCGGCGATACACCAGGTACCGAAGAATTAAAAATGAATGACATGGGCTTCTTTGATAAAGAGGAGGAGCCGGAGGCGTTAAAAAAGAAATACAGTAACGACTATTCCCGAAGTGGCACGAATACCGGATATGAAGGCGACGTCATAAGGGAATGGGATACAGGTCTTGAGAGGAATTCCTTTCAGATAACAGAAGAAGCGATGGAAGCGGCACTTGCTCCCACGGAACTGGATAAGAGAATAAAAAATAGCAAGATAATGCTTGCGTCAGAGATAGCATTAGGTATAGGTTATCTGATACTTATCATTCTTTGCGTTATGGTTACAACATCAGAACCTGTTGATATTCTCTTCAATGTTAAGACACTTATAACACCTGTTATTTTGATTACGGTACTGTCCCTCATAGATGCTGCTATAGTTTATTTCCTGGGTTCTAGGAAAATAGCCCTATTTGTATTTGCGCTTTTCCTAGGGGTTCTATATCCGTTTTATAGACACCGTGTAGCTTTCGGAAGCATGTCGGGACTTATCGTGTCCCTTATACTTATCTTTGTATCTTCTATGATGATCGTAAATGTTGGAAGAGCGGATAGAACATATGAGAAGGCACTTGAGCTCGAGGATGAATCCTGCCGTCATGCGATAGTCGATCTCTATAAGCAAAAGAATGAAAAGGGTGGAGAGATTGGAATCCATATCAATAGTAAGTTCGATATAGAAAATGCTACCTTGACTGAGGAAGGTGGAAATAAGATCCTTACTATGAATGGTGGTGGAAGAATCATCATGGAAAATATGGAAGTGGGCGATGATAAAACTATCGCTACTGAGCTTCAGTTTGTGAAGGAACAGGATTCTAAAGAGTTTATTCTGGAAGAGGTAAGTCTAGCTGGAAATAAACTCGGCGATAATGATAGAAAGATATATTGGGATAACCTCTCAAATTAAAGGAGATAATAGTTATGAGATGTAATAATTGTGGAAACGAAGTAACAACTGAGGGAACTAATTGTCCTTTCTGTGGATTTCCGCTCTATGCTGGTTATCAGCAGCCTCAAGGACAGACGGGTCAGCAAGCGCAGGGCGCCTACCAGCAACAGGGAGCGCAGTATGGCCAAGGTACAGGTTTCCAGCAACAAGGAACACAGTATGGCCAGAACGTTCAGCAATCCACGACTAATAAGCCGGGAGGCTACTCTATGGATCCTAAAACCGCGGCGATTGTTTGTTACCTGACCTGGATAGGACTTGTAATTGCGCTTCTTTCGGCGGATAGATCAGATCCATTTTTTAGATTTCATTTGAATAATGTATTTGTTCTAATAATATCAGGATGTATATTTGGAGTAGCGTCAGTTATACTTGTATTCATTCCTATACTTGGTTGGCTGGCTATAATGGCGGGCTCTATATTCCTGACAGTTTGTCTGATAATGGGACTAATAAATGCTATTAATGGTGAATGTAAACCACTTCCACTACTTGGTTCCTTTAAGATATTTAAATAATTTATTCTAATATCCTTGAACTGATAATAGGAAAAACCTATTGACTTGGTAGGCGAATAATGATAATATAACCCTCGTCTAAAAGATTTATAGAAGGAAAAAAGAATGACTAAATTATCTGCAAATCTTAATAATAGTCTTTGCTGCTGTTGCATGTTAAAAACTCGGGCATATTCTATGGCTGGTGTTTTAACGTGCGATTTTACGCGCCTCTATAAACACTGAATTACGAATTAAAGTATATTAAGAAGTCATTTGCCCGAGTGCTAATCAAAGCGCTCGGGCTTTTTTTGTCTAATTAAGGGAGACAAAACTAACTAACAAGAAAAGATAAATCAACTAAAAAACGGAGGTTATCATGGTTGACGAGAGGGAAAGTATAACAGCTAAGTTATGTGCTTTTGCAAGGGCATGGCATTCCTATTATTCCAGGGAAATAATCTTTGATGATTACCTAGCTTTTGATTTTATGGGCAAGGAAGAGTATGAAGAAATGCTTGAAATGATAAGAGAAGGAATGATTGATTCTGATGGACTGGGAAAGGAAAATGCAGAGAAACTAATAGCGGACTATTTTCTTCCTATTCCTCTTTCCAGAATGCATTTTAATGAAAATGGTCTAGCTGACTTTGCAAAGGAGAATGGAAAGATTCAGTATGTTATCTGTGGTGCAGGGGCAGATACATTTTCTTTTAGAAATGATAATGATGATATAGAAGTGTTCGAGGTGGATCATCCGGATACCCAACGTTATAAGCTAGAACGTATAAGTGAACTAGAATGGATATGTAGGCCTAATGTTCATTATGTTCCTGTAGATTTCAGTAAGGATAGATTAGTGGATAAGCTACTTGAGGCGGGCTTTGATCCAGAGAAGAAGACTTATTTCAGTATTATGGGTGTTTCCTATTATCTCACTCTAGAGGTTTTTGCGGAGACACTTAGGCAGATCGCAGAGCTTTCTCAGGTGGGAAGTAAGGTGGTATTCGACTATCCACTAAGCTCAGGAGATTTTCCTGCTAGGGTTAAAAGACTTGAGGAAATAACTGAGTCCTTGGGCGAAGCTATGTGCGGTGGTTTTGATTCAAATGAGATGAGATGTGTGCTCTGCTCGCTAGGATTTAAACTGGATGTCCAGATGGATCCGAAGCAAATTCAGGAGACATATTTTGAGGGTAGAAGTGATGGGCTGAAGGCCTTTGAAAATGTAAGTCTAGTGTCTGCAACGTACGTAAATAAAAGGTTTGAGGCTGATAGAATGGCGGTGTAGTGGAAACTAGAGTTATAGGAAGAACTTATAACGAACCATAAAATTAAGGAATTATACAAAGTGAAAAACTGGTGCTAATATACGTGCTTGTAAGAAACACACAAACACTAGGAGGAAAAAATTATGAGAAAGAAAATTTTAGGTTTAGTATTAGCATTATCACTTACAGCATCACTTATCACAGGATGTGGTTCATCAAATGGTGATGCAGAGGCAGCACAAACTGAGGCGACAACTCAGGCAGCCGCACAGACAGAAGAGAAAACTGAAGAGACAAGCACAGATGCAGAGGATTCAGAAGACAAGGTTATCAAGGTTGGAGCATGTGTTACTCCACACGCTGAGATACTTGAGCAGATCAAGGATAATCTGGCAGAGGATGGTTGGACACTTGAGGTTGTAGAGTACAACGATTATGTACTTCCAAACACAGCACTTGAAGATGGTGATCTGGATGCAAACTACTTCCAGCATAAGCCTTACCTTGATGATTTCAACAAGGAAAATGGAACTCACATCGTAACACTTGCTGGTGTTCACTTCGAGCCAATGGGTGTATATGCAGGTAAGTCCTCAGACCTTTCTAATATAGCTGATGGAGCTAAGATAGCAGTACCTAATGATTCAACAAATGAAGCAAGAGCACTTCTTCTTCTTGAAGCACAGGGTATTATCAAGCTTAAGGAAGGCGTTGGTATCCAGGCAACAGTTCTTGATATCGAAGAGAATGAGCACAACGTTGAGATCCAGGAACTCGAGGCAGCTCAGGTTCCAAAGTCAATTCAGGATGTTGACTTCGCAGTTGTAAATGGTAACTATGCAATCGAAGCTGGACTTGGTGATGCAGTTGCAGTTGAGGCTGCTGATTCACTTGCCGCTGAGACATATACAAACTATGTATGCGTTAGAGAAGGTGAAGAGGATTCAGCTAAGTCACAGGCGCTTAAGAATGCTATCCTTACAGAAGAAGTTAAGAACTATATTAACGATACATATTCAGGTGCAGTTGTACCAGTATTCTAAGAAGTAAAAAGACTTACAGTTTAGGAGGACAAAAAGTTGTTCGAGGATGATGTTTTAAAGGATTCACCAATCGCCGTACTTGGAGGTGGTGCTGTTGGAAAAACATGTGCAGCTGACTGTGTACTTGGCGGAAATAAAGATGTAAGGTTATTTGAATTACCAGAGTTTTTTGATCAGAACCTTAAAAACGTTGCAAAAACGGGCATTACTCTTGGAGGTATACAGAAAAACCAATATGGCTTCAAGAGGACAGGGAAAGCATTTATCAATCTAATCACTTCAAACATTTCTGAAGCTGTAAAGGATGCGAAACTTATTATTGTTGCTATTCCATCAGTAGCACATGATATATTTTTCGACCAATTAGTCCCTGTTCTCGAAGATGGCCAAATCATACATATAATACCTGATAACTATGGTTCACTAAAGCTTAGAAAAAAGCTTCGTGAGACCGGAAATACTAAGAAGGTTATTATAGGTGGTTGGTCCAGTGCTCCATATGGAACACGAGTTGAGAAGGAAGGTGGAGTGCAGACATCTGATATGTGGCTCGTATATAGAGCTAAAACTCTCCGTGGTGCTGCTCTTCCAAGTACTGATCAGGATGTATTCCTGAACAGTACTAAGTACCTTGGATGCTTCGATTCCATTACAGAGGGCGATGGCCCAGTCGGTGGAAATACCGTTCTTGATATTGGTTTTAGTAATGTAAATCCTGTGCTTCATTGTCCGGGTACTATTCTCGGTGTTGGAGTTATGGAGAACTGGGGCAGAATATATGGTGGAAATGATAAGTACACCTATTCAATTTATAGCCATGCATATTGCGAATCTATTGCAGAAGTTCAGTATGCCTTCTTCCTTGAAGAAGTAGCACTTGCTGAAGCAATCGGTGTAGGTATCGCGAAGTATCCTAAGAAAAACTTCCTGTCTAGAACAAGTATTCTTGGTCCGGAATATATGGGTGATGATTGTATCGTTCCTTTTGACGAACAATGGGAAACAGGATATAGAACAGGACCATTTAGTATACAAGACCGCTACGTGACAGAGGATGTACCAGTAGGATGTCACTTGTATCACGAGCTGGGCAAAAAGTTCGGTGTCGAGACACCAGTAATTGATTCTATGATAACCCTCGGATCAGTAATGACCGGTAAGGATTTCTATAAAACTGGAATCACACTGGATGATCTCGGAATCGGACACCTTGATAAAGAGTCCCTCCTGGAATATTTAAATAAGGGAATTTATAAAGAAAATGCCTAAACTAAGTTTGCGCAGCTCGACCTTCACGGATTCAGTGATAAGGCGAATGACAAGAATTTCAAACCAGTACGGCGCTATCAATTTATCTCAAGGGTTTCCGGACTTTGATCCGCCCCGAGAGATAACAGATAGACTCGCTAAGGTAGCTTCGGCAGGACCGCATCAATATGCCCTTACCTGGGGAGCACAGAACTTCAGAGAGGCCCTTGCAAGAAAGCACGAGAGATTTTCCGGACAGGCAATAGAGCCTGATAAGGAAATAGTTGTTACGTGCGGAAGCACAGAAGCAATGATGGCTTCAATGATGGCTGTGACTAATCCTGGTGATAAGGTAATAGTTTTCTCTCCTTTTTATGAGAACTATGGAGCAGATGCAATACTGTCTGGAGCAGAACCGATATATGTTCCGCTAAATCCACCTGAATTCACATTTGATCCGGTTGAGCTGGAAAATGCATTTAAACAGGATGTTAAGGCAATAATAGTATGTAATCCATCGAATCCATCTGGAAAAGTATTCTCCTATGATGAACTGTCTAAGATAGCTGACCTTGCGAAGCACTATGATACGTTCGTTATCACAGATGAGGTTTATGAACATATTATTTATGAGCCATACAAACATACATATATGTCAACTCTTCCCGGAATGAAGGATAGAACAATTATCTGTAATTCACTGTCGAAGACATATTCGATTACTGGATGGCGTCTGGGATATGTTATCGCAAACGAGGAGGTCATTGACCGAGTGAAAAAGGTACATGATTTTCTCACTGTGGGAGCGGCGGCGCCTCTTATGGAAGCGGCAGTAGTTGGACTGGAGTTTGGCGATGAGTATTACGATGAACTTCGTGAACATTATACTCACATGAAGGACCTATTTCTTGGGGGTCTCCGAGATATAGGTCTTAAATTTGTAGAGCCGCAGGGGGCCTACTATGTAATGGTGGATGTCAGTGAATTTGGAGTGACTGATGATGTTAAGTTCTCTGAGTGGATGGCAGAGCATATCGGCGTCGCTCCTGTTCCTGGCTCCAGCTTTTTTAAAGAAAATATACAGAACTATGTGAGATTTCATTTTGCAAAAAGTGATGCTACTCTTAATGAGGCTATAGACAGATTATCCCGGCTTAGGGATATGAGAGAGAATCGTATAAACTGGGGCAAGAGTTGACCTCACATAAAAGGAATAGAAAAATGATAAAACTGGAAAATGTTACAAAGACATTCAAAGTAAAAGGAAATACAGTTACAGCGGTTGATAATGTCAGCTTTGAAATCGAGAAAGGTGAGATATTTGGAATAATCGGTTTCTCAGGTGCAGGTAAATCAACCCTTGTTCGTTGTATGAATCTTCTTGAGGTACCAACTGAAGGCTCGGTATATTTTGATGGAAATGATTTAGTTAAAGCTTCGAGTAAAGAGCTTAGAGGCTACCGAAGAAAGATTGGAATGATCTTCCAGCAGTTCAATCTTCTGGAGCAGAGAACAGTACTCGCTAATGTATGCTATCCTCTGGAGCTTGAAGGCGTAAATAAAAAGGAGGCGAAGGAAAGAGCCCGTGAACTCCTTAAAATAGTAGATCTTGCAGATAAGGAGAAATCTTATCCATCACAGCTATCAGGCGGACAGAAGCAGAGAGTTGCTATAGCAAGAGCGCTTGCAACAAACCCGGAGGTTCTTCTCTGCGATGAGGCGACTAGTGCTCTTGATCCCCTTACAACAAGTGGTGTCCTTTCACTCATAAAAAAGATAAATAAGGAACTTGGAGTAACTATAGTTGTAATCACTCATGAGATGAAGGTTGTGGAGCAGATCTGCGACAGAGTAGCAATCATGAATCATGGTGTGGTAGAAGAGCTTGGTGCAGTAAGAGATATATTTCTCAATCCACAGTCTGAAACTAGCAGGAAGCTGGTTCTATCTGGCGGAAATAAAAATGATATAAAAAATGAAAGAAAGTCTATAAGAATAGTTTACGATGGACTATCTTCCTTTGAACCTGTTCTTGCGAATCTGATTCTTGAGACGCAGGTGAAGCTGAATATACTTGGCGCAAATACAGAGGACATTGGTGGTATCGCTTATGGTCAGATTCTTATCGAACGTCCAGAAGAAAAATATGTTGAGATAATAAAGAAGTATCTCGAAAAAAATAACATCAAGTATGAGGAAATCTCAGGCGAAGATGGAAAGAATAAGGAGGTAGCGTAAATGAATACTCAGATACTTGATCTGATAAAAGGCGGAGTGGGCGAGACCTTCTACATGGTTATTCTATCGACTGCCTTCGCATATCTTATAGGTGTTCCAATGGGAGTAATACTAAATATTACCAGCCCAACCGGAATCAAACCAAACAGAGTTATCAATCTTGTGGTGGGATTTATTACAAATGTTATCAGATCAGTACCATTTCTGATTCTCCTAGTGGCTATCCTCCCATTTACGAGATTTATAGTTGGAACAACCATAGGATCGACTGCTACAGTCGTTCCTTTAGTTGTTGCAGCTGCCCCATTCGTAGCAAGACTCGTAGAGTCATCTCTGAAGGAGGTTGACTCAGGTGTTATAGAAGCCGCAAAAGCAATGGGTTCTTCCTCATGGCAGATTATCTGGAAGGTACTTCTTGCTGAGGCGAGACCATCTCTACTGATGGGTGGGGTGATTGCATTTGCGACCATCCTGGGATACTCAGCCATGGCTGGATTCGTTGGTGGTGGTGGACTGGGAGCCATTGCAGTTAACTATGGATACTATCGTTATAAAACAGACGTTATGCTTATTACGGTTGCTGTTCTCGTAGTTATCGTTCAGGTATTTCAGGAGGTTGGAATCCATATAGTAAATAGATTGGATAAAAGGATAAATTAGTTTTCCGGTTGAACTTAAATTTTGAGGTTTCAGAAAAAATGATTTGGAAAAGTACGATAGAAACCAGGGAGGAGCTTCTGGATATTCATACTGTGACTCCGCATGCGACAGCGGGCTTTGCTATCGGTATCATAGCGGTACATCTTGTATATCCTAAGCTTCCGGGAAATGTAGCAAATGCAACTACATACCCATTTCCTGTTATATATAAGGATGTGTTCTTTGAAATAGAGGAACTATTTAATGGTAGTGATGCTATAAAAAATCAGATAATAGATGCTGCTAAGTATCTGGAGGAGCAAGGCGTAAGAGCTATCATCGGTGCTTGTGGATATTTCGCACATTTTCAAGAGGATGTAAGAGAGGCTGTTGATGTGCCGGTATTTTTGTCCAGCTTATGCCAGCTTCCACTAATCAAGACGGGAATATCATATAAGAAAAAGATTTTGGTTTTCGCGGCTAGTGGAGACAATCTGGATGAGGTCATCTTAAATAAGGTTGGAACTGATAAGAGCAGAATTCTGGTTCAGGATGTTGGACATATGGATAGCTTTGCAGGAATAAGGTACGGAAGCAACAGTTTTGATAATAAGAAGCTGACGGAGGATCTCACGAATCTTGCGAAAAAGATAGTTGATGAAAATCCTGATATAGGTGCCATCCTGCTGGAGTGTAGTGACCTGCCACCTTATGCAAAGGCTATTCAGTCGGTAACAGGTCTTCCTGTTTTCGACTTCAATACCATGATTGATCTTGTGTATCATTCTGTAGTTCAGAAAACATATTTAGGTTATTTATAATAGATAAAGGGGCTGACTTAGCCCCTTTTATTATTGTAAGCGTTTCCTGTACTCCCTAGGAGAGTAGCCGGTCATCTCACGGAATAGTTTATTGAATGTAGTTGTGGACTGGAAGCCTGCCGCGAAAGCGCACTCTGTTATAGAGAGGCTGCTGTCTTCGAGCAGGTTTATGGCATTTTGCACTCGTACCATAGATAGATAAGTGGGAAATGTCATATTGGTATATTCATTAAAAAGCTTAGAAAAATAATATGAGCTAAGTCCAACTATAGATGCGACCTCTGCCTGCGATATATCCTCTGCAGAATGATCCGCGATGAAGCTACAAGCGTTCTTGATATAATTCCAGGATTTATCTGAAAACTTGCTGTCACCAATCTGTTCCCTATGTTCTTGCATTACGTGTCTTCCAATCTTCAGAAGCATTTCATAGATTAGAATCTTGGCAGACGTCTCTGTGAAATACTGTTTGCTCTTTAGAGTATCACGAATCTTATATATTGTTTCAGTTATCGAGCCTGCTAGTTCTGGCTCTTTTTTTGATGAAATAAGGTGACAATTATTTAGAAAACCAGACGCGGATACGAGATCTGAATTATTCTCGATAAGACGCGACGAGAACTGTACGAAATTTGAACTGCCCTGAGGGGCATTTAATATTTCGTGCAACTCATGAGGCCAGATGAGGATGATATCTCCTGGCTTTGGTTTATAAATTGTTTCACCGATCTTATATTTGCAGCCCTCCTTAAGTATGAGAGTGAACTCAGCGGCATTATGCCAATGCGAAGGAAATCTCGTAGGTGGATGTTCGGCAAATATAACGTCATGTATATCTGGGTATTTTATGATTTCTTTTTCCATAGTTTCATAATAGCAAAAAATGGGCAAAACTCAATAAATATCTTCTATTTTTTTAACAGCCGCTATTTTATTCTTAAACTAAGCGTCCCTTTGTACGTTTAGATATTTAACGCGTTTAGATTATATATAGAAAAGGAGTATAGGTATGGAGAATTTTACATTTTATTCACCAACATTTTTTGTTTTTGGAAAAGATACAGAGACACAGGCAGGGGAATATGTTAAGCAATTTGGTGGAACTAAGGTTCTTATTCATTATGGCGGACAGAGTGCTAAGAAGTCTGGACTTCTGGACAGGGTTGAAGATTCCCTTAAGAAAGAAGGTATTGAATATGTAACACTTGGCGGAGTTAAGCCAAATCCTAGAAGCGGTCTCGTATATGAAGGTATCGAGCTCTGCAGAAAAGAGGGTGTAGATTTCATACTTGCTGTAGGTGGTGGAAGTGTTATTGACTCTTCCAAGGCTATAGCTGCTGGTACTATTTATGATGGAGATTTCTGGGATTTCTACAGTGGAAAGCCTATAGAGAAGGCACTTCCTGTTGGTACAGTTCTCACAATTGCTGCAGCAGGTAGTGAAGGTAGCCCAGATTCTGTTATCACAAAAGAAGAGGGAATGTTTAAGCGTGGAGCAAGTGGAAATGCCATTCGCCCAAGATTCAGTATCCTGAATCCAGCGCTTACAGAGACCCTTCCTCCTCATCAGACAGCAGCTGGAATAACTGATATCATGGCTCACCTCTATGAGAGATATCTGACAAATACTAAAGAGGTTGAGGTTACAGATAGACTGATAGAGGCATTGCTTCTTACTATGAAGCATGAAGGTCCAAGAGTAATCGCTGATCCGCACAACTACGAAGCAAGAGCAAATATCATGTGGGCAGGAATGGTAGCTCATAACAATACTTGCGGAGTTGGAAGAAGCCAGGACTGGAACAGTCATAATATCGAGCACGAGCTATCAGCGCTTTATGACTGTGCTCATGGAGCGGGACTTGCGGTTACTATGCCAGCGGTTTTCAAATATGTAATGAATCATGATGTTATGAGATTTGCAAAGGTTGCAGTTAGAGTATGGGGTTGTCAGATGGACTTCGATCATCCAGAGGTAACCGCGCTTGAAGGTATCGAAGCCTTCAGAAGCTTCCTCATTTCCCTAGGAATGCCTAAGAACTTCGAAGAGTTGGGCGCAAAGGAAGAGGATATTCCTAAGCTCGTTGAAGTGCTTTGTCGCGGGGATGGAAGAGACGGAACTATTTCTGGTTTTGTAACTCTGAATGAAGAGGATTGCACGAAGATTTATCAGATGATGGTGTAGATATAATAGAAATAATAGTGGTATAGCTTTCTGAAAAAGGAGGAGACAAAAGTGAAAGCGTTATTTGTTGGTGGTACAGGTACTATCAGTATGGCGATAGTGAAAAGATTGATTAATGAGCTGGGTTGGGAAGTATGGCTTATTAATCGTGGTAATAGAAACTCAGAGCTTCCAGATGGGGTAAAGCAGATAATCTGTGATATAAATGATGAAGAGAAGGTAAATAAAGAGCTGGAAGGAATGGAGTTTGATGTGATCGGTGAATTCATCGGATTTACCGTGGACCAGGTGGAGCGCGACTATAGACTCTTCAAGGGAAAGACAAAGCAGTATATCTATATCAGCTCTGCCTCAGCTTACAATAAGCCAGCGGCAAACTATATAATTACAGAAGGAACTACTCTTGCTAATCCTCATTGGGAGTATTCCCGTAACAAGATAGCTTGTGAAGAATTCCTGATGAAGAAGTACCGTGAAGAGGGCTTCCCTGTAACAATAGTTCGTCCAAGTCATACCTATGATGAGAGAAATGTACCTCTCGGAGTTCATGGCAAGAAGGGCTTCTATCAGGTTATTAAACGTATGATGGAGGGTAAGCCAGTCATCATTCAGGGCGATGGAACTTCACTTTGGACAGCTACCTTTAACAAGGATTTTGCTATTGGTTACACAGGGCTTATGGGCAATAGACATGCAATAGGCGAGGCCTTTCAGATAACAGGAGATGAGACTCTTACCTGGAATCAGATATATCAGACTATTGCAGATGCGTTGGGAGTTGAACTTAAGGCTTATCATGTTGCTTCTGAATACTTAAGTGCAGTTGGCGATAAGTTCGGATATGACTTTGAGGGAAGTCTTACTGGTGACAAGTCTGTATCGGTTGTATTTGATAACAGCAAGCTGAAGAGAGTTGTTCCGGATATGAGAACTACAGTAAGATTTGATCAGGGGGTTCGTATAGCTCTTGATTATGTTCTGTCACATCCTGAATGTCAGATTGAAGATCCTGAGTTTGATGCTTGGTGTGATAAGGTGATAGACGTTTTAGAGGAAACCAAGAAGAATTTTTAAGGAGTTTGTCCACAGCATTTACATATAATTGATCTTCTAAATCCTACACCAATAATAGAAGAGCACTGACAGGTTTTTTTGTTGGTGCTCTTTAGTTGTTTCTGCAAAATATAAGTGATAAAATAGTAAAGGCGTTTTATTTGTTTGGCGGACGCGTGTTTTGGAACGAATATAAATGAGGTGTGGGGAATGTATAAGCTTACAGAAACAGAGGTTCTGACTCAACCGTCAGAATATGTTGATGAAAAAAATTTTGTGGGAATGTATTCCTACGAAACTACTGAAGGTGATGGAGGATACCTGGATACCTTCAATGCTCTAAAAAAACAAATAGATTTTAACTATGTACAGTATAAGGAACAGCTGAAGTCCCTTGTGAAAAGACTTGAGGATGTGAAGAGTGACAGAAATCATGCTCTTAAGCTGGTGCTTATAGTTGGGCTCTTTCCTATTGCTTACAATTTGCTTCTTCAAATCCTGGTTATTTTTGGAATGGACTATGGTCTGCCGGCTCTCATCTATTCGATTCTAAATATCTTTAATATTCCGGTAATTCTTGTTTGCGAAGTAATACTTATGCCAATCTTTGCAAAGAATCTGGCGAATCATATAGGGCAGTACAGGATCCTTACTAGTGATGAGTTCCTAAAGGATTATAGAAAGAATAATAACATTATATCCTTTCAGGATGAAAAGAGATTCCTGAAGAAGAAAATAATGGAGTATGATACATTTTACGAATTAGTAGCTGTAGAAGGTCTTGATAAAAAGGATGGAAATCTTGCTGGAACAGACTCTGATGTCATGACGGAGGAGCAGATCAGGGTACTTGATAAGATGAGAAGTCTCTCTGTTTTTAAGGAATATAAAGCGACCGTCGGCCTGACCAGAAAAGAGGTAGGCATTAAATGGCTTATAATTGGTCTCGGACTGCTGATGGGACTTGGAATAGTTGCTGCTAATCTTTTCCTTAGATCAGGTTCCTAATAGGCTAAACTTAAGGCAAAACGTATAATAAAAATAGCTTGAACATGTTTTTAGTTTATTTTATACTTAATTAGTTTCGTTTTTCGAATGGAGTCGTATCGAAGTGGTCATAACGGGGCTGACTCGAAATCAGTTTGCCGGGCAACCGGCACGCGGGTTCGAATCCCGCCGACTCCGCTTTTTGTAAATACATCATTTAACAAAGGAGTGGTAAGATGTACAAGATTGTAAAAAAAGAGTCTTTAAATCCTACTGTGACTCTTATGGAGATTGAAGCTCCACTCGTTGCCCGCAAGGCCGAGCCTGGACAGTTCATTATCTTCAGAGCTACCGAGGACGGAGAGAGAATCCCGCTGACAATCGCAGGTTATGACAGAGAAAAGGGAACAGTAACTATCATTTTCCAGATTGTTGGAGCAGGAACAGAGATTCTTAATTCTCTGAATGTAGGCGACTATGTTCAGGATTTTGTTGGTCCACTGGGAAATGCAACTGAAACTGATGGCCTGAAGAAGGTCGCAGTAGTAGGTGGTGGAGTTGGTTGTGCAATAGCTTATCCTGTTGCTAAGAAGCTTCACGATATCGGATGCGAGGTTACATCCATAGTTGGTTTCAGAAACAAGGACCTTATTATCTTAGAAGATGAATTCCGCGCTGCATCAAGCAATTATATTCTTATGACAGATGATGGTTCTGCTGGTGAGAAGGGTGTTGTAACAGCACCTCTCGAGGAGCTTATCAAGAATGGTGAAGAGTTCGATGAGGTTATCGCTATCGGACCACTGATCATGATGAAGTTCGTTGTAATGACAACCAAGAAGTATGGTGTTAAGACAGTAGTCAGCATGAATCCTATAATGGTAGATGGTACAGGAATGTGCGGTTGCTGCCGACTGACAGTTGGTGGCGAGACTAAGTTTGCCTGTGTAGATGGACCTGACTTTGATGGTTTCGAGGTAGACTTTGATGAGGCTATGGCTAGAGGTGGTATCTATAAGCCTTTCGAGCTCAAGGCCAGAGAAGAAGCTTGTAATATGATACAGGCTGCTAAGGAGGTGTAACATTATGCCTAATATGAGATTAGATAAGAATCCTATGCCATCACAGGATCCAAATGTACGTAATAAGAATTTCCAGGAGGTTGCTCTTGGATATACAGAAGAGCAGGCTATAGACGAGGCGGAGAGATGTCTAAACTGTAAGCATCATCCATGTATGGAGGGTTGTCCGGTTCAGATATCTATTCCTGAGTTTATTCAGAAAATAGTAGAGAAGGACTTCGAGGGAGCTTATCAGGTTATCAACCGTTCCAGCTCACTTCCAGCTGTTTGTGGTCGTGTATGCCCACAGGAGAGACAGTGCGAGTCCAAGTGTGTAAGAGGTATCAAAGGTGAGCCTGTAGCTATCGGTCGTCTCGAGAGATTCGTAGCTGACTGGCACAATCAAAATGTTACTGAGGCTCCTGCTAAGCCGGAGCCAAATGGTCATAAATGTGCAGTTATCGGATGTGGTCCTTCAGGACTTGCTTGTGCATCTGATCTTGCTAAGAAGGGCTATGCTGTAACTATATACGAAGCACTTCATACACCAGGTGGAGTTCTTGCTTATGGTATTCCTGAGTTCCGTCTTCCTAAGGCTATCGTTCAGAAGGAAGTTGATGGACTTAAGGCTCTCGGCGTTGATATTGAGACAAATGTAGTTATCGGTAAGTCTATAACAGTAGATGAGCTCTTCGATGAGTTCGGATACGAGGCTGTATTTATC
This sequence comes from uncultured Lachnospiraceae bacterium, assembly GCA_946414825.1. Classification (GTDB taxonomy): domain Bacteria; phylum Bacillota; class Clostridia; order Lachnospirales; family Lachnospiraceae; genus Eubacterium_Q. Next base: position 15,855 of record CAMKQB010000009.1, on the reverse strand, counting down.
GGTTCAGGTGCTGGTCTTCCTAGATTCATGAATATCCCTGGAGAAAACCTGAACGGTGTTTATTCTGCAAATGAGTTCCTCACCAGAATTAATCTGATGAAGGCATTTAAGGATGATTCAAATACACCTATCGCACATCCTAAGAAGGCTGTAATCGTAGGTGGTGGTAACGTTGCTATGGATGCTGCTCGTTCAGCTAAGCGTCTCGGCGCAGACGTTACTATAGTATATAGACGTTCTATGGAAGAGCTTCCTGCCCGTAAGGAAGAAGTAGAGCATGCTATGGAAGAGGGTATAGTATTTAAGCTCCTTAATAACCCAATTGAGGTTGTTGGAGAAGACGGACATGTAACCAGCGTTCGTTGTCAGGAAATGGAGCTGTCAGAGCCTGATGAGTCAGGCCGTAGAAGCCCTGTTCCTGTTGAAGGAAAGATAAATGAAATCGAAGCTGACTGCTTCATCGTTTCTATTGGAACATCACCTAACCCACTCATCAAGAGTACTACAGATGGCCTTGATACTAACAAGAGAGGCTGTATCGTAGCAGATGAAGCTGGTGCAACTACAAGACCTGGCGTTTTCGCTGGTGGTGATGCTGTTACTGGTGCTGCAACCGTTATTCTAGCTATGGGAGCTGGTAAGAAGGCAGCCGCAGCAATGGACGAATATATTCAATCTAAATAATATGAGTGAGAAGACGAAAAATGCCCAAGCTGGAGTTATGAAGGCCGCTGGTATCCTTGTGATAGCGAACTTCCTGTCCAGCATACTGGGCTATGTTAGAGACATTATTATATCGTCCGTATTCGACATGAGTTCGGCTACGGACGCTTATAATGCAGCTTTTACTATTCCGGATACCATCTATACTATTCTTGTAGGTGGCGGACTCTCAGCTGCATTTATTCCTGTTTTTAGTGGATACATAGCAGAAAAGAAATACGAAGACGGCTACAGGATGGCTAGTACTATACTTAATATAGTGGCCATAGTTGCGGCTGTTTTTTGTGTTATAGGAGAGATATTTGCCCCTCAGCTACTGCCTGTTTTTGTAGACTTCAGTGGAGACCATTGGACTCCTGAAATGATAGAGCTGACAGTTACGCTCACACGTATCATGTTTTTCCAGTGCTTCTTCATGTGTCTCACAGGAATATGCATGGGAATACTGCAGTCTTATAAGGATTTCACGCCGCCTTCCATTGGTTCGGTGCTCTACAATATCACAATCATTGGTGTGGGTGTATTCCTACTGACTCTTGGAACTGGAATTGCAGGCTTCTGTGTCGGCGTTGTAACAGGTTCTATCGTAAATCTCTGTGTACAGATACTCCCTATATATAAGCATAACTTCAAATACCAGAAAGTGATTGATCTGGACCATGATGGAGTAAAGCAGTTCTTTAAGCTGTTTGGGCCGGCGCTTATTGGTGTTGCGGTAACACAGCTGAACCTTATAGTTAATAGACGTTTTGCATCTGGACTCGACAAGGGAATCCTGTCAAATATGGTCCAGGCTCAGCGTATTATGCAGCTGCCTATTAATATCTTCGCCTATGCAATCGCGATGTCTATCTTCCCTACCATGGTGGAGCATTTTGCAACAGACAATATGGAAGAATATAGACGCGACCTTTCGCTGGGCTTTAGAAATGTAACCTTCGTTATACTTCCTTGTGCGGTTGGAATAATTGCGATAAGAGTTCCTCTCATAAGAGCTATTTATCTCCAAGGTAATTTCTCACCGGAAAATGTTCCAATCCTTGCGACCCTTCTTGCCTTCTATTGTATCGGAATGATCGGCTATTCCGCTAGACAGGTGGCACTTCAGGGCTTCTATGCAGTTAAGGAAACAAGGACTCCGGTGGCGATAAATGTATTCATACTATGTTTAAACATTTTGCTGACGGTCATTTTCGTAAGGCTGTGGGGCGCCAACGGAATTGCCCTCGCATACTCCATGGCAGGTCTTGCCAGTGTGACGATCCAGACCTTCTTCCTGCGTAGAAGGGTCGGAAGAATAAACGGAACTGAGATCCGTGATTCGGTTATAAAATGCGCTATTTGCTGTGCGGTAATGTTTATAGTAACAACCGCCGGAATAATTATATTTGAACATAATATATCTGTTGAAACCAAGACAAATCAGCTGATAGAGCTTTTGTCGCTGGTGGCCCTCGGTGGACTGACCTACGTGATGATGGCGCTTGTGCTGAAGATGCAGGAACTGACCTCTATCCTGGCAGTATTTAAGAGAAAGTTTTTGCATAGATAGGAGGGCGTATGTATAAAGAACTTCCAAAATTACTTATGTACCGTGAATTTGAGCCGGATAGCATTCTGGTTAATCTTAGTGAAATCATTCGTGAATTTGATGGTGGAGAGTATGATAAGGATCAGCTGATCAGTAGGATCTATGCTGAGATTCACCGTATACTTGAGATTTCTACGGACTACGGCTTTGATAAGAATCTCTGGCATGACTATATAGCTTACGTGCTGGTTACCAGCGAGAATCCATTTTCGCTTACTGCTGAAAGAGCAGGTATGAAGGATGGAAGCGTAAATGAATTCGCAAAGCAGGATATGATGATCTTCAATCATCTCTTTAATTACAATTTCCAGAAGATGGAGACTAAGCTGGAAATCAACTGCTTCTCAACTATCACAAACTACAGCTCTATTCATAAGAGACGTCAGGTTTATAACAAAAATGTTTCCGATAAGGTTAGAGCTCTTAGTGATGCAATTGATGCCAATTTGAGTGAGATCAGTGCTAAGGTTATCTCTGGCGAGATGAGCGTAGCGGAGGCGGAGGATAAATGCGCCGAGGATACACTTCGCCTGGTAACGGACTTCTACAAGAACTACGGCGTAGGAATGCTTGGTCTCAATACTGCATTTAGAATAGCTGAGATAGTTCCTGGTGCGTCGGAGGATAAGAAGAGTATAGATTTCTGCCTCGGAAATGGCATTAAGTGTACACCTATTAAGAATACGGATAAGGTTTCTCTGGATGACCTCGTAGGTTACGAGATACAGAAGAAGAGACTTAGAGATAATACCGAGAGCTTTCTTGCTGGAAATCCGGCGAACAACGTGCTTCTCTTCGGAGATGCCGGAACTGGTAAGTCCACCAGTATTAAGGCTCTTATAAATGAATACTACGATGACGGACTGAGAATGATCGAGCTCTATAAGCATCAGATGAAGCTGCTTGCTCCTGTCATTTCCAGCATCAAGAATCGTAATTATAGATTCATCATTTACATGGATGACCTCTCTTTTGAAGAGAATGAGACAGAATATAAATACTTGAAGGCAGTTATTGAGGGCGGTCTTGAGACAAGACCAGATAATGTACTTATCTATGCAACCTCGAACAGACGTAATCTCATAAGGGAAACCTGGAATGATACAAATGATGTGGAGCTTGATAAGCATCGTTCAGATACACTTCAGGAGAAGCTGTCACTTGTCAGCAGATTCGGTGTGACTATTCCTTATATGAGACCTAACAAGAAGGAATATGAGGAAATAGTTAAGAGCCTTGCAGGCAGAAATAAAAACCTGAATCTTAGCGAGGAAGAACTCCTTGAGCTTGCAAATAAATGGAGCGTAAGCCACGGCGGAATGTCCGGACGTGCTGCTCAGCAGCTGATGGATAGTATACTATAGGTGGAGATATATATGACGAAGAAGCAACGCGCGGAGGAGGTCTGCAAACTATTAAATGAAGAATATGGAACTGACCTCAGATGCTATCTGGAATATGATCCGGATAGCCCCTGGCAGCTGCTCTTTGCAACCATCCTGTCTGCTCAGTGTACTGATGAAAGAGTGAATATAGTAACAAGAGAACTCTTCAAGAAGTATCCAACTCTGGAAAGTGTTGCGGCGGCAGATGTATTAGAATTTGAGAAGGATATATATTCCATAGGCTTCTATAGAAATAAAGCTAAGAATATCATTTCCTGCGCCAATGCTCTGCTTGAAGACTTCGGTGGAGAGGTGCCTTCTGATATAGACGATCTGACAAGCCTTCCCGGGGTCGGACGTAAGACAGCAAATGTTATAAGAGGTAACATTTTCGGTATTAATTCCATAGTGGTCGATACACATGTAAAGAGGGTATCCACTCTTCTTGGTCTCACAAAGGATGAAGATCCTGTGAAAATCGAGTTTGAGCTGATGAAACTCTTGCCAGAAGACCAGTGGATATTGTATAATTTTCAAGTTATAGCACATGGTAGAAAGGTCTGCATAGCCAGACGACCACAGTGCGAAAATTGCGTTTTAAAAGAAGTTTGTAAACATTACAATAGAGGAATATGAATACGGAGGTTTGGAAATGATTGATTTTAGCAAGAAGAAAAGAAAAGGCGTTAGAATAATGCTTATTATTATTTGTGCACTTATGGTTTTTGGAATGATTGTAGGACTGTTGGCAGTAAACTTCTAATAAATGTCTGATATAAGAATCCGACCGCGTTTGGTCGAGAGAAAAGAGGAAAAAATGAAAGAGAAAAGGATTATAGTCAGACTTCTGGCTGCTGTTTTATCTATAGCTCTTGTGTTAGCATACACCCCGACTACAGTTGTTAGAGCGGACGAGGCAACAGACGGAGATGCGCTAATCTCAACAAAGGAAATAGCAACTATCAAGAATAACATTATTATAAATGGTCTTGATGTTGGTGGAATGACATATGCACAGGCGGTTCAGTCTCTTGGTGGTGATGAAGATTATAGCCAGGCAGAGGTTTCACTTACCAGCCAGTACGGCGATGTAGTTACAACTCTCGGCGATCTTGGCCTGTCAGATGATACAGATGATGTTGTAAGAGAGGCTCTGAATTATGGAAATGCAGGAAATGTTCTTAAGAGATTTCACGATTTAGAGAGTCTGAAGACAGTACCAGTTGAGTTCGAGACTAAGAAGGGCGTTGATGAGGATGTTCTTCATCAGATAATTGAGAGTAACATAGCTAGTGCTATGAGCGCTGGAAATCAGTACAGTCTCACTAAGAATGAAGACGGAACAGTAAAGGTTATAGTTGAGGGTGCGGCTCTTAGTATAGACGCTGCTTCAACTAAGCAGGATATAGATGATATTATAAATGATACTAGCTACTCTGGTGGCCAGGTATCAACAGAGATTGCACTTAAGGATGATTCCGATAGTGATAGAATGCAGCAGATAGCAAGAGTTAAGAATCTTCTTGGTTCTTATACAACAAGCTATGCAAGCAGTAGTGCTGGACGTAAGACAAATGTTCAGAGGGCGGCTTCTCTTGTAAATGGTCATCTTGTATTCCCAGGCGAGACCATTTCCGTTTATAGCTGTATCGCTCCCGTTGAGACAAGCAACGGTTATGAGATAGGTCATGCTTATCAGGGAACTGAGGTTGTTGATAGTGTTGGTGGTGGTATTTGCCAGGTTGCTACAACAGTTTATAATGCAGCTCTTCGTGCAGAGCTTGAAATAGTTCAGAGAGATTGCCACAGTCTGAGAGTTTCATATGTTCCTATTTCTGCGGACGCAGCTCTTGCAGGTGGTGTGCTTGATCTGAAGGTAAGAAATAATCTCGATGCACCTATTTATATTGAAGGTCTGACAGATGGAGCAAACCTCAGCTTTAATATCTATGGTGAGGAATATAGACCATCAAATAGAACTATTGAATTTGAATCAATTCAGACAGGAACTATTAGTCCTCCTGAAGAACCTATATATACAGAGGATAAGAGCCTCGAGCCGGGAACTGAAGAAGTTACTTCTCCAGCGGTAGTAGGTTATACCGGTGAACTATGGAAATATGTTTACGAGGATGGAGTTAAGGTTGAGTCAGTAAAGATTAACTCCAGCAGGTATCAGTGTTCTCCAGCAAAGGTTTCTAAGAATAGCGATGAGCCTACTGAGGAAGAGGCGGCTCCAGAGGAAACACCTCCGGCAGAAACACCTCCAGCAGAAACACCTCCAGCAGAGCCGGTACCGACAGATCCAGCGGCGCCAGCAGCTCCGGTAGAACCGGCAACAACAGCGCCAGTAGAAACAACACCTCCGGCAGACCCAGCTGCACAGCCAGAGTAAACTCCATAAGAGTGATCAGATGATAAAAGGCACAATAAATACAAGAATTCTAAAAAGAAGTATATTGAAGCATATAGCGAGGAATGATATTACCGGCGTCGGCGTAGGAATGGACTACGCCGTGCTGGATAAGACGTCCTCGCCTTCTGTTCTTATTGTGGCAGATGGATATTCTGCTATTTCAGAAGGGATGGCACTTCAAAGGGCACTGAATAATCTTGCCACTGCGGGAGCCAGAGCCGAGAAGATAATGATTAGTCTCATTGCTAATTCTGACTGCACGGAACAGATTATAAGAGACAAGATGAATAGTGCATGTAAACTGGCAAAGGAGAGAGGCCTTCATATAATCGGAGGAAATACAGCGATTAATGGAGATGGTGAAAACCTTGCCATTACGATCACAGCTTACGGAAAAACCGATGAGAGTATATTAAATCAGCTAAGTGACAAGGCTGTGGATGGAGATGTTATAATTATTATTGGTGACGCAGGTGCTTATGGAACGTCACTAATAGCAGAGACCAGAGGCGAAGAAATGCTTTCAAGATTCGCTGAAAGCTATATAGCTTCTATGCATATTTCTGAAGATAAGCTGGATATATATGATAAATGTCAGGCACTAATAGAGGGTGGCGTCAGTATGATTCACGACGTATCCTTTGGTGGTATATATAGAACTCTGGTGGAGGTTTCTGAGAGAACAGGACTGGGAATAGATATCCTTCACGAGGATATTCCAATAAAGCAGAATACTATAGAGGCATGTGAATTCTGGAACATTAATCCATACCAGCTTCTTGGAACTGGTGGTATAGTTGCAGTATGTCATGAAGAAAAATTAAATGATATAAAAGCTGCGCTGGAAAAGAGGGGTATAGAGTACAGTGTGGCTGGAAAACTCACAAAGGATGGAGCCAGAGTGGTCCATTCCGGAGATGACAAAATAAGACGATCCCTTAATTATTATGAGGGAGATGAGATATTTAATCTAAGGGGGTAATAATTTGAGCGAGCTATATGAGAATCGAGAGTTATCATGGCTGAGATTTAATGAGAGGGTACTGGAAGAAGCAGAGGATAAGCGTAATCCGTTATGTGAGAGACTTACCTTCATGTCCATTTATCAGACAAATCTGGACGAGTTTTTCATGGTTAGAGTAGGGTCTCTCCATGATCAGATGCTTCTGGAGGATGATCCTAAAGAGAATAAAACTCATATGACTGCATCAGAGCAGCTGGAGGCTATTAGAGAAAGAGTTCGTGAGCTCGGCATTAGGAAGGATGAATCCTATGCGAAGCTGATGCATGAGATAGAGAAAAAAGGAATCAAGATAGTCAGCTTTGCTGATCTGGACGTAGAGGAGGGGGCATATCTTCAAGACTTCTTCGAAAGAGATATACTTCCGCTGCTTTCTCCGTTTACAATTAGCAAGAAGAGACCATTTCCATTTATAAAGAATAAGGAGATCTGTGCAACGGCAGTTCTCGAAACAAAGGGTGGAAAGAGCAGATTTGGTATTGTTCCATGTAACAACGGAATGTTTTCAAGGCTTGTAGAAATTCCGGGGAATAAGGGAAGATATATGCTCGCTGAAGAGCTGATATTACATTTCCTTCCTATGGTTTTCGCGGGCTATAACATTACCTGCAAATCGCTTGTGCGAGTAACTAGAAATGCAGATATTGATGCAGACAAGGTTTATGACGAAGAGCTGAACTATCGCGACCATATGGCAGAGGTTATTAAACTGCGTAGAAAGCTTGAACCTGTAAGACTCGAATATACAAGAGATATAGATAAGAAGATCATCAAGACCATAGCAGCATTTTTCAAGATCGATAAGGAAATGATTTTCAACACAACAGCACCGCTGGATATGTCATTTCTGTTTGATATAGAGGACAAGCTGAGACATGAGAAGGAACTCTTCTATGATAAGAGAATTCCTCAGAGGTCGCCTGAACTGGATGAATCAAAGCCTCTTATTCCTCAGATAATCGAGAAGGATAAGCTGCTTTCCTATCCATATGAGACAATCAGACCTTTCCTCTCTATGCTGAGTGAGGCCGCAAATGACCCTGATGTAGTATCGATTAAGATGACATTATACAGACTCGCTAAGCAGAGTAAGGTCGTCGAGGCACTGGTGGAGGCGGCGGAAAATGGTAAAGAGGTTGATGTTCTTGTAGAACTGAAGGCCAGATTCGACGAGGAGAATAACATCGGCTGGTCCAGAACTCTTGAGGAGGCAGGCTGTAATGTAATCTATGGTCTGGATGGACTGAAGGTTCATTCGAAGCTATGTCTTATCACTATGAAGAAGGGCAGAGATGTTAAGTACGTAACCCAGATCGGAACTGGAAATTATAACGAGAAGACTGCCAGACTCTATACAGACCTTTGCCTTATAACAGCGGATCAGAAGATCGGAGCTGAGGCGGCGAGAGTATTCAAGGCTCTTTCGCTGGGCGAGGTTATGAAGAGAACCGAGCATATGCTGGTTGCGCCAAAGTGCCTGCAGAACAAGGTTATTGACAAGATAGATAGAGAGATTCAGATAGCTAAGGACGGCGGTGAGGGCTATATCGGTGTTAAGATCAACTCCCTTACGGATAAGAAGATCATCGATAAGCTGATAGAAGCCTCTGCGGCTGGCGTTAAGATAGAAATGGTAATCCGTGGTATATGCTGCCTGCACCCGGGTGTCGCTGGAATGACAGATAATATTAAGATTGTCAGCATAGTCGGAAGGTTCCTGGAGCATTCCAGAATATACATTTTCGGTAAGGGCGAGCGCGAGGAAATGTATATCGGTTCGGCCGATTTCATGACAAGAAATACAGTTCGCCGTGTGGAGGTTGCAACTCCTATTTACGATCCAGACATAAGGGCCCGGGTAAGAGAAATGTTCAACATCCAGATGTCAGATAATGTTAAGGCGAGAGTGCTGCGGGAGGATGGTACCTATAAGTATGTTCGTCATACAAAGCCGGCTATCAACGCACAGGAAATCTTTTATGAAGAGGCTTATAAAGCAGTAGAGGAATAGTTTAGTTATGAGGAGACACATTAGAATTAAAAATTACATATTGATTACAGTAATGCTGGTTCTGACCATGTCTCTGGCAATAGTTACCGGTGTCTTCATATATTCATTTAGAAAAGATATGTATGACAGCGTGGAGAAGGAAGCGAATAGAAGAGCTGTAGATATAACAGATATTCTTTCTTCATCTGGTGTGGAAAATATAGCAGACAATTCTATTCTGAATTTTAAAATAACGGATTCTGTAAATGCTCAGCAGGGAAGAGTCATCATAGTAGATAGAAAATACATGATAGTTAGTGATACTGCTACTGATGAGGAGGGCTCATTCATCATCGACCAGAATATCATGAAGGTCATGAAGGGTGAAAAGCAGTCCATCAGTATTGATGGAGATTCAGATACGAAGATTATTTTCCCTATTGTTCGCGAAAATGAGATAATAGGCGTTCTTTTCTACAAGGCTTCGATGGCTGATGTAATGACAAGAAGTGATAGGATTCTTGATATTGGCGTAATAGCGTTGCTGATTATTCTGGTGATAGATTTTATTATAATCAGGGCCATTTCCAAGAATTCGGTTTCGGATATCAATGATATAAATGAGAAGATCATGCATGCGGCTCTAGGTAATCTGCAGGAAAGACTTCCTGAGAATGAGGGCTTTGTAGAGATACAGGTGCTTTCCGAAAACTATAATGAGGTTCTTGAGAAGCTGGCGACTATCGATCAGACAAGATCTGAATTCGTTTCGAACGTATCACATGAGCTGAAGACACCTATCACATCCATGAAGGTTCTAGCAGAGTCACTTACTCAGAATGAGGCGGCAACCGCTGAAGAATATAAAGAGTTTATGACTGACATCGTGGACGAGATAGATAGAGAGACCAAGATCATAAATGATCTGCTGACACTTGTTAAAACGGATTCGAATACAAACGATATGAATCTGGAGGAGGTCGACATCAATGAGATGATGGATACTATCATCAAGACAGTTACTCCTCTTGCAAAACAGAGGAATATCGACCTATCCTATGAGAGCTATAAAGAGGTTCTGGCAAAGGTAGATGTGGTAAAGCTTTCACTTGCAATATCGAATCTGATAGAAAATGCGGTTAAGTACAATATTGATAATGGCTGGATTAAGTGCAGTCTAAATGCGGACAATAGATATTTCTATATAAAGGTTGCTGATTCGGGAGTTGGTATTCCTGAGGATGCAAAGGAAAGAGTATTTGAGAGATTCTACCGTGTGGATAAAGCAAGAAGTAGAGATACCGGAGGAACGGGACTTGGACTTGCGATTACCAGAGGAATAGTAAATGCTCATAAGGGAACTATTAAGCTGTACAGCGAGTCAGGTAAGGGTACTACATTTACAGTTAAGATTCCACTGGATACAAAATAGCTTCGGGCTTAGCTGATTGAGGTATGTTATGAAGAAGAAGGATAAAAGAAAATATCATAGTGTTATGGCATTTCTTCAGCTCATGGTAGCTTCTGCTGCTCTGGTTGTTTCACTGGCTGCCTGCTCAGGTACGTCGGGGCAAGAGGCTTCAACGGAGTCAGTTATACAGAAGGCCGGGACTGTCCAACTTTATCATGCGACGGAAACTGAGGTGGTTCCTGATGATGACCGTTATCAGCTTGTTCAGCCTGACAACCTTCCTGCTGCAGTTGAAGAGGTTATCGAGAATATGACCATTGATCCTGGACTTGAGGTAGAGAGATTCTCGCTGGATGAAGAAAAGAATATATCACTGATTATAAATGTTCATGGACCCGTAACAGAAGAGGCTATACTGCTGAATCAGTCAGCTATAGTAAAGAGTCTCGAAGGACTGAATGGTGGCAAGGTTGCTATCACGCTTCAGGATGAGGAGGGCGAGATAGTTCAGCAGGGAACATATACAGACGCGTCGTTTTATTATTACAAGGAGGATTAGATTTGAAAAGACCACTTATGAATATGGGGGTCATGTTTGTTCTAGGGGAACTAACATACCGACTGGCGCAGGATAATCTCCGATACAGTGCCATAACAGTGGGAATAGGAATCATAATAACAATCATATGCAACAAATTCGTGCGAACTAAATGCTCGGATTTGTTGCATTTTTATTTTTCTCTGATTTTGGGGGTGAGTTTTGTTGGGGGAATGATTTGGGGTTATGGGTTCTATTCTGATGAGGGGAGAGAACTGGATAAATTATATGAATGGACTGGGGAGCTTGAAGGGATTGAAGAGGGTGAAAAATGTGAAAGTGAGGTAGATGGGATAAGTGTGGATTTGAATGGCTGCTTAGGTTTTGTGGGGTATGTGGAGAAGGTGGATGAGTCGACAAGTGGGAAGCGAGTTTATCTTAAGGTTGGGAAAAATAGGTTATCCATGTATGTACCTGATGAAGATACTGAATATTTTGAGATGGTTGAACCGGGACTATATTTCCAGGTTAAGGGTAGGCTTGAAGACATGCGGACGAGTTCGAATCCGGGAAGCTTCGATATGGAGCGGTATTACCTGGGAAAGGGAATAAAGTACCAGATTAAATATACGAGTATAGATTTGCAGGAAGGAAAGAAAAAAGAAATCGTAAATGGACTATACAAAACGAGATGTAGGTTCAGTGAAAGAATCGATGGGATATTTAACGAAGAGACGGCGACACTACTTAAAACTATGATGCTGGGGGATAAGTCAGAACTTTCTTCAGATACGAAGCTACTATTTCAGAGAAGCGGTATAGCACATATCCTTGCGATATCAGGCCTTCACGTCGCACTTATCGCAGGAATGCTCGAGGGGCTTCTGGCTTTCCTCCATGTAAAGAAAAAGGACGCGGTGCTTGTTGTGATCGTTCTGGTATTTCTATATGGGGTGATGACAGGAATGTCAGAAGCAACGCAGAGAGCTGTGATAATGATTACAATATCGAAACTGGCCTTTCTATTGAAACGAACTGCAGATATGCCAACCAGCCTAGTGGAGGCGCTTCTTATCATGGTGATGCTTAATCCGGATTCTCTTTTCTCGAGCGGTATGCTTATGAGCTTCAGTGCCGTAGTTGGAATCATAACGGGAGAGATTCTAGGGAAGAAGATAGTGGATAGAGATAGCTTCATTAAGTATCATAAGTCCAAAAGAGGATGGCTTAGAAAATGTTCGAAGGGGCTTATTTCTTCCTTTAGCGTGACTCTGTGGATGATGCCACTTGTTATGCTTAGTTATTTTGAGGTGCCGATTCTTGCGATATTTCTGAATCTATTTCTTGTTCCACTGCTGACTGTGGTGGTTGTATCTGGGCTACTTGCGACACTATTAGGGGCGTTGGCTAATACATCAGTTGGTGGATTGACGGCAGGAAGCGTTGGAGTATTAGGTGCTGTATTAGAATTTGTTAGTTCGGTTCCAAGATGGATGTGCGAGGAATTATGCAGCTTCTATAAATGGGCTTGCCAGTTATTTCTGAAAATACCACATTCTGTTATTGTTACAGGTCATGTCGAGCTGTGGCAGCTGGGAGTGGTATATGTACTTATAATTGCTTCCGTTGTCGGACTATATAGGTGGATCAGGAAAACGAGAGATAAGGAGAAGAAAACTCAGTTAAAAGATGGCGAAGAATTTGCAAAAGAAAAAATGAGACGGAGATATATGGAAATTGCTTCAGTAGTTTGTATGTATTTTCTGGTCAGTGTTGTGGCAATTGGGTTCGTGAAGATATACAACAATCTTCAATCAGAGGCGGTGTTTCTGGATGTGGGACAGGGCGATGGGGCATTTATACACTTGGCTGGCGCTAAAGGTGGAAGAAACTATATTGTGGACTGTGGATCCTCGAGTAATGACAGGGTCGGGGAAAATGTGCTTATTCCGGCACTTAAATACTACGGTATGACAGACATCGACTGTATATTAATTTCTCATACGGATATGGATCATGTTAGTGGGATACTATATCTTCTTGAAAATATGGATACTTATGGGATTCAGGTTGGTAATGTAGCTATGGCAGCCGGGACTGAGGAAGATGAAGTGATACGCAGAATTAAGGCGGTTCGGAATAAACATCCAAATGAAATGTCGCTTGTCGAACTGAGTGAAGGTGATACAGTGGATGAATGTTTTGAGGTACTGTATCCTGATACTTCAGATTATCCTGAGGATTCTGGTGGGAAAGAAAACACGAAGGCATGGGACGGAGGCGAAGAACATTCAGGGAATGATTATTCTTTGGTTGTAAGATTTGTTCTGAACGCAGAGAAACCAACGGAGATTCTTTATACTGGCGATATTGGAATGGAGGTTGAATCAAAAATAATGGAAGCCCAAGAGAACTACCGGAATCGTGAGGATAAGAAAGAGGGCGAGTGGAAGCATATAGAAAAACAAGAGTATGAATTAGATCAAAGGTTAATACAAGATAGAAACAGAATTCTTAAGTGTCCACATCATGGCTCAAAGTATTCAAGTAGTGAAGATTTTCTTAGATGGTATTCCCCTGATGTAGTCGTTATATCTTGTGGAGAGCATAATATGTATGGACATCCATCGCGAGAGGCTTTAGAACGACTTGATGAAACAGGTGCTACTATCTACCGAACTGACCATATGGGAGCGGTGATTATTGATTTAAAATAAATGGTTGTAAAATGGATAATTACGATTGAGAAATGGGACGTTGTTTTTTATAATGATAGGAGATGAAAGCGGAAAAAGAGATTATATAGGAATCAAGTAAAGTTGGGATTTTGAGAATAGGAGTGATAGCATGACAATTAAGGAAATGATTGAAAAGAAGAAGGCATTTGGCTATTCAAATCAGTATATATCAGATATGACGGGGGTTCCGTTAGGTACTGTTCAGAAGATATTTAGTGGTGAAACAACTTCACCTAGATACAAGACGTTGCAAGCTTTGAAACAAATGTTTTCAGAAGATTCTGATCTGGTTGGAGAGTCGAGTGCTTATAACATTGGTGTGACAGCGCATGATATGAGAGGTAAAACTATGGAAGACTACATTGCTCTTCCTGAGGGTACAAGAATTGAAATGATTGATGGAGTATTCTATGATATGGCCGCTCCAACATTTATCCATCAGAAAATAGGATTGATGTTAGCCATAGCTTTTGATGATTATATATCTAAAAACAAAGGAAACTGTATTACGTCAGTTGCTCCTACAGACGTTCAACTAGACAGCGATGATAAAACTATGGTTCAACCTGATGTTTTGGTGGTTTGTGACAGGGATAAAATAATAAAGGCAAGGGTTGTTGGTGCGCCGGATTTAATAGTAGAGGTTCTTTCTCCTAGTAACTGGTATATGGATATTGTTAGGAAGAAGGGCAAGTATCAGAGAGCCGGGGTTCGTGAATATTGGATAGTTCTTCCTGAACAGAAAAGGGTTTTGGTGTATGTTTTTGAAAAAGGAACTGATTATAAGGAATACACGTTTGATGACAAAATTCCTGTAGCAATTTGGAAGAATAAATGTAAGATGGATTTCAAATCTATATATGAAAAAATCAGTTTTTTATATGATTAAAGGATGAGATTAGTAGCTGCTGATGAGAAGGAAATTTAGGTTGATGATGGAAAGGAATTAGAATATACTGAGTCCATGGCTGATTTTAAGAAAAAGAAAAAAGTAAATCCGACTAAGGCGTCTATTGCAACCATTAGGGGACACATTAAAACAAACAGTTTTTCGAGAATGTATCTTCTGTTTGGCGAGGAGAAATATCTGGTGAATCAATACCGCGATGAGCTGAAAGCGGCGCTGTCTAGTCCGGATGATACTATGAATATGGTTTCCTATAACTCTGATACCTTCGATTTGAATACGGTGATATCAGACGCTATTACTATACCATTTTTTGCGGAGCATAGAGTTATTATTGTTGAGGATAGCGGACTCTTTGATCTGTCTGACGATGCCTTCCTTGAAGTTCTGGATCAGATGCCGGATACAAATGTGCTTGTGTTCTGTGAGTCAAAGGTCAACAAGTCAAAGAAGGCATATCTTCATGCGTCTAAGGATGAGAGAGTTACCTGCGCGGAGTTTGATACACCAACCACGGACGATCTCATTTCCTGGCTGGGAATGATTCTAGGTGAGGATGGAATGAAGGTTAAGCTCGCCGTTCCTGAAATGCTGATCACAGCGGCAGGACCAGACAAGAATATGTACCTTCTCAGGAATGAGGCTCGTAAGCTTCATGACTATTGCTTGGAGCGAGGAGTGATAACGGAAGCGGATGTTGAAGCGGTCTGCGCCAGCTCTGTCGAGGACAAGATATTTGATATGTGCAGGGCTATTTCCCAGAAGAATAGGGATGCGGCCATCAGCATGTACATGGATCTCCTGAAACTAGGTCGAACTCCATATAACATAATAGGTAGTATAAGCTATCAGTTCAATCAGCTACTCATTGTTAGTCAGATGCTGAAGGACAAAGCTACAGCTAAGGAGATATCTTCGAAGCTCAAGGTGGCAGACTGGGCAGCTTCCAGACTAATCAAAATCTGTTATTCCTATACTCATAAGGACCTTATTAGATCGGTGGAACTATGCCAGCAGGCAACAATGTCACTTATGTCGAGTGAACTGACATCAAGAGACGTGGCTGAGAATCTGATAATTAATTTGCTTAGATAGCTATACAAATCTTGACATTAGTACGAACGCGTCGTATATT
>CAMKQB010000008.1 GCA_946414825.1 uncultured Lachnospiraceae bacterium | reverse complement strand
TGGAAGTTTAATGAGCCGGATTACAATCCATATGAGAGCCTGGTTAAGGATGGGACATTTTCTTCGATTACCAGGGTTCTTGTTTCAGATAGAGCAACTCTTAAGGTTAAGGGTAAGGAAACTCCGGATGTTACATTTATGGCTATTCATACAAAGGAATTCGGTGAGACAGCCTTTCTGAGGGAGGGTCTAACAGAGGAGCATTGGTTTAACTATCTCAATAAGCTCGCAGCAGAAGTGGATGGAGTAATAATATCCGAGAACCTTGCGGAGCTCTTTGATCTTAAGGTAGGAGACAGCCTCAATTGTGATATGTATCCTCCAAAACAGACGGGTATTTCAGGGGCTTATGCACATACGGATTATAAGATCGTGGCTATTGTTGATTCATGGCCGGGCTATAATAAATACAAATATGAATATAATAACGTTGATGGCAAGTTCAAGATATCAGAAAAGGAAAACTACCTAGCCGTAGTTAACTACGGAAATGCAACCAGCCATTTTGGAGTGCTTCCTTATGAGGTATGGGGAAAAGCAGAGGATGGGATAGAAGGAGATGGCAGAGAGGCGGATATAGTTAACGAGAAGGTTAAGGATGCCTTTCCGAAGAAGAGTAGATATCTGGATGAAGTTGTATCCTGGAGAGATGAGGTGGATGAGGCAAAGGCTTCGGCTATTTTGCAGATTACAAATGGTCTCTTCACCGCGGATTTCCTTATAGCTCTGATTCTTTGTATTATTGGTTATATGATTTACTGGATAACCTCTATCAGGGACCGCGAGCTCATGTTTGGTATCTATAGAGCAATGGGTATAAGCAAGGGCGAGATTAATAATATGCTGGGAATGGAGCAGATATTCATGTCGCTCATGTCGATATTTGCAGGAATTGTAGCGGGAATGTTGGCGTCGAAATTCTTTGTTAAAATCTTCGCAGCAGTATATCTACCGGAGAAGCATAATATAGATGTCTTTACCAGCTCGTATGGTGGAGACCTGATAAAACTGGCGGCAGCACTACTGATAGTAATACTTGTCTGCGTCTTTTGGATCAGAAGAATAGTTCGAGGTCTCAATATTACAGAAGCCCTCAAGCTAGGAGACGATTAAGGATATATTGAAGGAAAGTCTATGGAAGAAAATGTTCAAAACATACTTACAGCAAGAGATGTCGTGAAGGCATATCCTCTGGGAAGTGGTGAGACACTTACGGTTCTCGATCACGTTAATTATGATTTTCCAAAGGATAGGCTCATCATGCTGATGGGTCGTTCCGGTTCGGGCAAGACAACCTTTATGAATATTCTCAGTACTCTTGATGATGTGACTTCAGGGGATATCATATATGATCCTGGAGACAGTAATACAAGAAGCTTTTCACATATGAGTGTAAAGGATAAAGAGAATCTGAGAAGATATAAAATAGGTTTCGTCTTCCAGTCCGTAGCACTTATACCAGTAATGACGGCCTACGAGAATATAGATTTTGGTCTACGTACTGCAGGGTACGAAGGAAACCGTGATGAGAGAATCCAGGAGGTTCTGGAGAAGGTTGGACTCGCAGATAGAGCAAAGCATTTTCCGGCGGAGCTTTCAGGTGGTGAGAGACAGCGTATAGCAATAGCTAGAGCTATGGCTCATAAGCCGGATATACTCTTCGCAGATGAGCCAACGGGAGCGCTGGATACAACGACGGGTATATATATAGCAGATCTTTTCAAGAATATGACCAGAACTGAGAACCTAACTGTTATCATGACAACACATGATATCCGACTCTCAGAACTGGCGGATAAATTGATTCAATTATAAAAGGAAAACTATGAGTATATTTAAGAAGAAAACTAAAGAAGAGCCGAGTGTAGAGGAGAAGATAGAGGCAGGAGTAGAGTCAGATGCTAGTTCTCACGAAGATGAAAGGGCTGATATGAACATCGAAACTGACAGTGAAGAAGTCTCCGGCAAGCTGGAAGACTCAGAGGAAGAATCTGTCCCTTATATCAAGTGCGACAGTCTGGTTCGTATATTTAAATCAGAGGGTATAGAGGTTATGGCGCTTCAGGGACTGGATCTGGAGATTCAGCGTGGAGAGCTCACAGCCATTATTGGTAAATCAGGAAGTGGTAAGTCCACTCTTCTTAATATGCTTGGCGCACTCGATAAGCCAAGTGCCGGCTTTGTGGCATATGATGGAGTAAATATCGCAGAGCTGAGTGAGAAGGAGCTGGCCAAGTTCAGAAATGATCATATCGGTTTTGTATGGCAGAAGAATGCAGATAATCTGCTGAATTATCTCACGGTTGTTGAAAATGTTGAAATGCCACTGCTCTTCTCAGATATGAGCAAGAAGGAAAAGCATGAAAGAGCGATGAAAATGCTCGAAGCAGTTGGACTTGCACATAAGGAAAAAAATTTCCCTACTCAGCTGTCCGGTGGTGAGCAGCAGAGAGTTGCTATAGCAACAGCGCTTGTGAATGAACCTGAGCTCCTGCTTATGGATGAGCCTACTGGAGCGGTAGATAGAAAGACTTCCATCATGCTTCAGGATCTCTTCCGCGAGATTAATAGATCCCTTGGAGTTACCATTATTATAGTTACGCATGATATCAGTCTGGCAGACCGGGTTGATAGAGTGGTTATGATTTCTGATGGAAAGATCAGTTCAGAGCGTATCCTCAAGGAAGAATATAGAAAGAAGATAGAGGCCGGAGAAGCCCTGCTTAAGGAGGGTACAAATGTGGAACCAGAATATAATGCAACAGCCGGAACAGGAGTTGCTTCATCTAGTGATGATTCTCATGAAGAGTTCTCTATCCTGGACAAGGCTGGCCGAGTCAGATTATCAGCGGAAATGAGAGAAGCGGCAGGAATAGACAGTAACCGGGTTAAGATAGATATAGTTGATGGAAAGATTATTATAACAAATGAGTAGTTTTGTGTTAGAATAGTGCTGATATTTTTATTATTTGGAGGAAAATATGGCAGCTAAATATACGGATAAAGTACTTGCCACAGCACAACTGATGACACTGGTACAAAGAGCCAGAGCGATTCAGGGCTTTACAATTAAGGGTGAAATGGCAGATGGAAGAGGAGGAGTTAGCTTCATGATGTCTGCAGATTTAAACTTCGCCTCCTGGGGAGAAAAGATAGATCTCCATATGTATCCATATAATGAGCAGCAGACTATGGTTGAAATCAAGTCTGAATGTGCTATGCCTACGCAGCTTTTTGATATGGGAAAAAATAAAGAGAATGTAGAGAAAATACTGGGATACATTCTTGGCGGAATAGTGATACAGAGGATTGATAAGGAAGTACCTAAGAATAATTATTGGGGACAGAATAAAAAATGATGATTGAAATGCCTCAGGATGTGAGGTTTATAATAGGAGAACTGAATAAGGGAGGCTTCGAGGCCTATGCAGTTGGTGGATGTGTAAGGGACAGTATACTAGGAAGAACACCTAATGACTGGGACATTACTACATCCGCTACTCCTTTTGAGGTGAAAAATATATTCCGTCGCACGGTGGATACCGGACTCCAGCACGGCACCGTAACGGTGCTCCTAAAGGATCAGGGCTACGAGGTGACCACCTATAGAATAGATGGAGAATATACTGACCATAGAAGACCTGATGAGGTGACATTTACAGGGGAGCTGTCAGAGGACCTGCTGAGACGAGACTTCACAATTAACGCCATGGCTTATAATGATGAAAACGGAATAGTGGATCTATATGGCGGTATAGAGGATCTGGAAAATGGAGTGATCAGGTGTGTCGGAAATCCTGATGACAGATTCGATGAGGATGCTCTTAGAATCATGAGAGCGGTTCGCTTCGCGGCACAGCTTGGTTTCAACGTTGATCCTGCTACGAGAGAAGCGGCTGCAAAGCATGCACCGGAGCTTACACAGGTAAGTGCGGAGAGAATAGAAACAGAACTCACCAAGCTGCTCATATCAGATCATCCGGAGAAGGTTCTGGATATGTATGAGCTGGGGATAACCAGTATTGTACTTCCTGAATTCGACAGGATGATGGAGACAGAACAGAATTCACCATATCATATGTATGACGTGGGAAGACATACTGTGGAAGTGATTAAAAATGTTTCACCTACTAAGGTTATGCGTTATGCGGCGCTCCTTCATGATATAGGTAAGCCACAGTGCAAGACTACAGACGATAATGGAGTGGATCATTTCAAGGGTCACGCTATGGTAAGTGAGGAATTGTCCACTAAGATTCTAAAGAGACTTAGAATGGATAATGATACCATTCGCGATGTTAAGAAGATTGTCAGATGGCATGATTATGGTATCTCAGGAGTTATAACTAAGAAGTCAGTTCGCAAAATGCTTAGCTCAATGGGGGAGCAGTATTTTGATGAGTTTTTAGATATTAAAAGAGCTGATATGAAGGGGCAGAGTGATTACCGTCTGGCGGAGCGTCAGGAGGTTCTGAGTAATATCACAAGGTTTCATGACGAGATAATGGAAGAAGGAAATGCTTTATCTATAAAAGACCTGGCCGTTAATGGAAAGGATATAATGGATTTGGGTATTCCAAAGGGGCCGAAGGTTGGAGAAACGCTATCCTACCTTCTTGAAAGAGTACTCGAAGAGCCTACACTTAATGAAAAGAGTAAGCTCGAAGATATAATAAAAGGTTTATAAAAGGTTAAAGGTTAATAGTAGTAAATGCTTTAGGGGGTTATATGAGTAAAGCAAGATCAAAAAACATACTTGGCTTATTTGCCATTCTTATTATGATGCACCATCTTGGGCAGAAGGTGTCAGCTTCTTGGGTTCCAGCCAGCGTAAGACAACACGGGCTGGAGCCTTTTGTGCCTATAGGATATCTCTTGGTATCGTTCTTCTTCTTTTGTTCCGGTTATGGACTAAGAAAAAGAATGAAGGATGATGAGGACTACTTTAAGGGATTTCTTGTAAGAAGAACCAATAGGATTCTTATGATATTCGTGATCACGAATATCATATATCTAATTGTTAGACATTTATATGGTTCGGTTTATCTGCCAATAAATCCTTATTCTTGGTTTGTCTATGCCATTATAGTTATGTATTTCGGCTTCTTCTTTATTTATAGAAAAGAAAATAGGTTTTCTCATATATTAATGGCAGTTTGGATTCTGATATATAGCATTATCTGCTACATCCTTATAAGCGGCAACTGGTGGTACAACACTCCTCCAGTATTCCTGCTCGGTATTATTATGGCAGACCGCGAAGAGGCTAAGGGTGAAGGAGAAGGTGCAATACCAAATCTCACCATTAAAGAGAAGCTGGTTCGAATAATTGTTCCCGTTATCATTTTCGTAGTTACATTTATCCTGTCTGAAAATCTGCCAGGATTCTATCCTGCGCTTGGAATAAAGAACTATGGTATCGTAAATCTTATAATAGTTCTGCTTCAAATAATTGCTGGCGCAGCCTTTAGTCTAGCTATTTATATTCTGGCGTCGGGTAAAGAGATGTCCCCAGTTCAGCGCATAGGCGGCTTGGTGCTAGGGTTCTACGGAAAGATGACCCTCGAGTTCTACCTCATACATGGACTCTTTGTTCAGCTCTTCGGTCATCATTTTATAGATGATACGACACCACCTGTTTGCTATATAAAGAATGTTCCAGTTTATGTGCTTGTGGTATTTGTGCTTGCGACGGCAGCAGCATTTATCTTGAAGCTAGAGGTGGATCTTATCATCCACCTTTACGAAACGAAGCCCATGTTCGAGAGGAAATGTATATAAGAAACTATAATCAGGAAGCTCAGTTAAATGAGCAAAAGAATGCGTATTATAATAAAATGATAACTAACACCGACAAACAGACAGTTACAATTATTAATGGAAATCCATATGTCATTTATACTAACCCTGGAATCATATCTAAAAAAAATAGATGAGTTGATAGAATCATTTTAAATATTAAGCTAGCTTAGGCGTAGAGAGGAAGCTCTTTTAGGAGGGCTTCCTTTTTGATTTAATATTTTTTGAAAAATTATTAATTATTAAAGATTTTTTAAGAATTGAAATGTTATCTTGATTTCAGAAAGCTGGTAAAGGAGAAAAAAATGGCAGATGCAGTATTAAAAGCAACGGATCTATGCAAGACATATATAGTGGATGGATATAGCAATAATGTCCTGCAGAATATCAACCTTACAATTGAAGAAGGAGAATTTGTTTCCATCATGGGACCGAGTGGTTCTGGTAAATCAACCCTCCTTTATACCATCAGTGGTATGGACGATATGACCGCAGGAAATGTCATCTTCGATGGGGCGGATATATCAGAGATGAGTGATAAAGCTCTAACAAAGCTTAGACTTCGTAAGATGGGATTTATCTTCCAGCAGATGTATATGATGAAGAAGCTCTGCATAATGGATAATATCGTTCTTCCTGGATATCAGGCTAAAGAAAAAACTAGGGAAGAAGTAAATAAGGATGCCGAAGATCTTATGAGAAGACTTGGAATAATGGAAACGGCAAAGCGCGAAATTACAGAAGTATCCGGTGGACAGCTGCAACGTGCCTGCCTTGCTAGAGCCCTTATCAATAGCCCTAAGGTAGTTTTCGCAGACGAACCTACAGGAGCACTTAATTCCAAAGCCTCACTAGAAGTAATGAACGAATTAGTGAATGCCAATAAGGCCGGAACAACAGTTCTTATGGTTACACATAGTGAAAAGGTAGCGGCTAGTTCAGATAGAATTCTTTACCTGGTGGATGGAGACATCAGAGGCGAGCTTGTCCTCGGCAAAATGGAAGGTGAGCTTTCGCTCCGCGAGAAGAAAGTAAGAAAATGGTTGGATGAGTTGGGGTGGTAAAAGAAAATGTACCTACGAATGTTAAAAAAAGACCTCCGCGATAAGGTCGGTTTAAATATAGTGCTATGTATATTCATGATCATAGCAGCGACACTCCTTGTTACGAGTGCGGGTTTCATTTACACCTTCTTTATAGGCACAGAAGAAACCTACGAGAGGTGTAAAACAGCAGACATCATGTTTACAGTTAATACAAGTATCTCCGATAAAGAAGGTCAGAGAGCCATAATAAATAGGACGCTGAAAAAATATCCGGAAATAGGCGAAGTTAAGATTTCAGAGCGCCCAGTAATATTAACAGAACGGCTTGATTTTGAAGGAGTAGACAGAAGAACAGTCACTAATCTATATGAGGACTCAGCTTATTTAACTACAGTGAGCAATGATCAGAATATCCCTTTTGACATGAATGATGAAGTGCTTAAGGTAGAAAATGGGTGCGTGGCGATTCCACAGTATCTTGCAAATAATGCAAAAACGAAAATTGGAAGTAAGATAAGAATCACCACTGATATGGGAAATACATACGAGTTTACAGTGTCTCATATCTATAAGGATCCAAGTTCAAACTTTTTCCATAAGATTGTTTTTTCCGACGAGGACTATACGGAACTTGTGAAAGAATTTAATAGTCTAAGCGATCTATATGAGGTTAGACTTAAAAAAGGGTTTTCATCTATGTCTGAACTCCAGAGATGGGGTTATGACCTTATGGTAGATATAAACAAACTAAATGATACCAATAAGTTGGACGGACATATTGATCATATAACAACTGGAAAAAGTAATATGAATTCTAATGCTGCCATGATAACTTTTATCATCAGTATTTTTATGGTCATAATGGGAGTATCACTCATTATTCTTATATTTATGAGTATACGTTTTAGTCTTCATGCAACTATAAAGAGAGAAGAAAAAGAAATTGGAACCATGAAGGCGATAGGTGTGGACAGCCTGGCATATAAATCGCTATTCATAGTTAAGTATATTGCATTCGCCATGTTAAGCGGCGTTCTGGGAATAGCATTTGGAATACCACTCTCTCGATTTATGATTAATCATTTTATAGTTAATACCCTGACACCAAGGACAGGAGTCTTTATTGTTCTTGGAATTCTAATGAGCTTTTTATTCACTTTACTCATGATATTATTTTCGTTCTTTGCGCTAAGAAGAATGAGAAAAATATCTGTAATGGATACAATTCATGGTGAAAACAGAGGTGAAAGATTTAAGAAGCTTCCGGGAGTATTTCTTCATAAGAGCAGACATTCCTCAGTTCCGTTTTTCCTTGCGGTTCAGGATATCATAGGAAGACTTAAAAGATATATTTATCTAATCGTAAGCTTCACTCTAGGTGTTACAATGCTTTTCTTAGTAGTCCAGCTGAAGGAAACCGTAGTGAGTGATGATTTCAGAAAAAATTATTGGATGATCGTCGATAGAGAAGTGTTTATAAGACCTGAAGATAATCTTAGAGATAAACTTGTGGCTCAAGAAGGCAGTTATAGAAATGTATTTGAATATTATGAAAAATACTATAACGAGAATGGAGTTCCACTGAATATTCAGATTATTGATTCACAGGAAGCGACATGGAAAGCGCCAGGTGAAGATGTTGGTATTAAGCTTTATTTTGATAATGAAGATGTGGAACTGGAGAGACTTAGATTTGTAAAAGGTGGCAAGGCTCCTACGCTGAAAAATGAAGTAGCTGTATCCCATAGCTTAAAGGAATCAAGGGATTTAAATCTAGGTAATACAGTTACGCTGGTTTATAGAGTATATCAGGATGACGGTTTTTCTCTTAAATATGTAAAGAAGGATTTTATTGTAACGGCTTACTATGAATCAATGCTAAATGGTGGAATACCAGAATTTATCATGGCTGAACCGGATGAAAACTATTTTATAGATGACTGGGATCTTTTCAACGAAAGCTTAGATGTACCTGACGATGAGTATGATGCAACAATTGAGAAAATGCGAAGTGTCAATAAAGACATAATGATATGGGACTTTGATCAGGTTCTGGACTTTGATCTTGGTAGAGAGTATGGAACAATATTTGATATGCTCTTTGCGGTAATAGCAATTATCATGTCAGTAACTATATTTGCAATGACCTTCCTGTATCAGCAGATATTTATTGAGGAAGAAACAGCTGATATAGCAATGCTGAAGAGTATTGGTGTTGATAGGAGCAGCATAAGAGGATGGCACTATCTCAGAATGCTTATTCTGGTCGTATGTGCGATAATACTCGGTTTTATTCTGTCCTTCACAGTATCTAAAGCGGTCTTTAACCAAGTGGGAATGGTAGTGCTTGGAGTTGGAAAATTTACACTTGCATCTCCAACTGCACTGTTTATGGTAGTTATACCTCTAGGGCTACTAATGCTTGTTTCAATAAGCTTGGTACTTGCCTTTAAACCTATTGATAGTATAAAGATATGGAGAGTCAGAGATGAATAAAATATATAAAAAAATAATAAGCTGTTCTTTAACGCTTGGAATGCTGCTCTCTATCTGTGGATGCGGCAATAGTGTATCGGAAGTTCAGTCGGAAGGAATGAAAAAGGTTGGCTCTCTGAATGTGGAAGAAGAGGTGACTTACACAGATGACAGCGAGATAGAAGAGGTTATAGAAACCTTTTCTTCTGCAGATGGACTGTGCGTTATCGAGAAGTATCCAACCTATTATGATGTTACTTTGGATTATGAAAAGGGTAAACCAACCGAAGTAGGAAAAGCTTATGCGGAGACCATCATAGAGGCTGTTCCTGGATTTGTGAATAACTTTGAGCCATATCTTCATGAGAATATAAGGAATGCATTTAATGGACGTAAGATAAATGAGGAAGCCCTTGAAGAAAGAATAGAAACAATGGTTGATTCACTGCCTAAGGAATATAAGGACGAAGTTACAAGCTTTGCCAAGACTATATCTCAAGGCGAAGAGGGCTATGCAGAAGACGGAAAGCTTAGCTATATAGAAGCACTTACCATGCAGATCATCCCTGACGCTCTTAGACCAACAGCCTGTAGTGCACTTTCTCTTGGAGGAGAAAAAACCGTCAGCGGAAAGAGAATATCCATTAGAAATCTTGAATGGAGTGCCGGAAGTGAAAACCAGATAACGGAACTTCATACAGTAACTCATATGAAGAAGGGCGACGGATCTATAACAAGTATCGGATTTCTCGGAATTCTCGATATAATAACTGCTGTGAATGACGATGGCGTTATGATTGCAATCCTTGATGTAGGTTCCAAAGAAGGACTGCCATTCGTTTACAAAGGTAAAAAGTGTTACACCTTTGAAATCAGATATGCTCTTGAACATTTCGAAACGGCTAAAGAAGCAGGTGAATATTTAGTAGGAGAAAGCGGAGACTTTACATGGTGTAATAATCTTCTATGCACTGATGTAAAGGATGCGTTCTGCTGTGAGAATGCAACTAAAGAAGTTGCAGCTACCGGAAAGGCGAAGTCAGTTCTCAGAACTAAAGACTCAGAACTCATGGAAGGACTCGAGTGGGATACACCAGATGCACTCTGCATAGTGAATACATTCGCTACAAAGGATAATCAGGACAGGTTCACTGGAGAGGAGTTCAATATAACCCGTTTTGTAAAATATAACCAATGGGTGAGCGAGAAGGACAAGTTCTCCGTTGCGGATGCAAAGGGACTTATGGCAAAGGAAGTCGTTGATGAGTACATCGTTTCCAACGTACACAACAGTGGAAATGTGCATACCGTAATCGTCGACTACGCCACAGGAAAGATCCATGTTTCCTTTACTAAGGGCGACTGTGCAGAAGATATTCCTAGATTCCTAGAGGTTGGCAGTTACTAGAATGGCCCCTCACTTATATATGATCACAGTACATACTTCTAAAACACACTAAGATTTTTCAGATTTATAGTCGCAAGTTTCAGTTTGTAATGCAGCTTGCTATAACTCGCAAAAATGCCTTTCATAAGATTTAGGAAGGCATTTTTGCTCAGACAAGCGGCGCTCGCTGCTTACAAATAATGAAACTTGCTCCTTAAATCTAGGAAAAATCTCGTTATCATTTTAGGAGTATGTACTGTGACTCATATTGTTATAAGTGAGGGGCCAGCAACAATTTACTACAAAAGACAGGTGTAAAGTGTTATCATATTTGCATTAGTAAAGAATCTGTGCAGAGCAATTGTGGAGATGGATATGACAGACATTCTTGTGATTGAAGATAACGAAGAGCTTGGTGGATTAATCCAGGACTTCCTACGTCGTGAAGGCTACTCCGTGGAGTGGAAGATGAATGCTGAAGAAGGATTGGCTCTTGTAAAAACAGCAGCTTTCAAGCTGCTGCTTCTTGACGTTATGCTTCCGGGAATGGATGGATACGAGGCTCTTCAGGAAATTAGACGTGATCAAAGAATTCCAGTACTTATGATGAGTGCGCGTACTGACGATCAGAGTAAGATACTGGGTCTTGAGCTGGGAGCGGATGACTATATAGATAAACCATTTTCTGTTGAGGTGCTTGGCTTTAAGATAAAGGCTCTTATGCGCCGCGCTTACGATATGTCAGAGGATAGACAGCTTCTGACCTATGACAAGATTACTATGGATGTTACAACAAGAACGGTTTATAAGGATGGTAAAGAACTCTCTATTACTGGAAAAGAGTTTGATCTTTTAGAGTATATGATGAGACATCCAGAACAGGTTATTAGAAAAGAGAAACTCTTCAACGAGGTTTGGGGCTTTGACTGTTTCAGTGAACAGGGTAGTCTTAATGTGCATATAAGATGGCTCAGAGAAAAGCTGGAGGAGGATCCAAAGAATCCAATGCTTATACAAACCGTCTGGAGAGTAGGATATAAGTTTGGAGGCACTAAGGAATGAAAAAGTTAGCTAAACTTTATATTGCCGTAGTGCTTCTTTTTGCATTACTTATCCTCGTGGCAAATCTTGTTTTTAATTCATTAGCAAAAAAGCAGGAGGAAACAAATAACATCCTGATGAATCGTATTGTAGAAGGATTCTCTATGGAGTACTTGTTTGTACCTTATACAAGGAGTGCGGTTTTTCCTTATGAGGAAAAAAATGATCCTGAGTTTAATAATATGCAGTCGGATCTTGATACTTATATGGAGGAGAACCGCGATGCTTTTATAAAGGAATATGGCAAGGCGGCACTTCCGGATAACGTTCTGTACATTTCAAGCAATGAGGGTGAAACTGGCGTATCTCTGATCAATAAAGATAATACTTCAGATAAGGTGTGGGCATTAAGGCCTATAAATATAAAAACAGGAGAGCAATCCATCGTAGGCTTCATTGTCTTTGAATACAAGGATGCTGAATATTCAAATCTTCAAAAGCTGATGAATATAACCTTGGCCGCGGCATTTATTATTGCCCTTGGAATCTGCATCTACATCAGCAGTACTGTGCTACGTCCTTTTGAAAAGCTTTCGGATTATCCTGAAAAGCTTTCAAAGAATGAGATTTCCGAGAAGCTCCCTGAAACAAAGAACCGTCTTTTTGGAAGATTCATCTGGGGTGTCAATATGCTCAGCGATAATATTCAGAATAAGCAGAAGAAGGTGGATGAGCTGAGCCGCGATCAGATGACTATGCTTACAACTATTGCTCATGGTATCAAAACTCCGGTTGCTAATATCAAGCTGTATGCAGATGCGATAAGCACGGGTCTCTATCAGGAAAATGGAGAGATAAACAAGAGTGACGCAGAGATAGCGGGTAAGATTAGTAAGAATGCAGATGATATTACGGAAATAGTGAAGGAGCTTATAGATAAAACCTCTGGAACTGTTGTGGATTTTGAACCGGATATAAGACCGTTCTATCTGAAGGAGCTGGTGGAATTTCTTGAAGAGGAATATAGCAATAGATTAAATGTGCTGAGTATTCCTTTTGCTTTCGAGATGAATCATAATGCGATGGTTAAGAGCGATAAGAGTGGCATTTGTAGGATTCTCTCTCAAATAATGGAAAATGCCATTAAGTATGGAAATGGTGAAGGTATAAACGTTAATCTAAATAAAGAAGAGGATGGATACTATTTCGTTATTAAGAATAAGGGAAATGTTCTCAGTGAGAAAGAGCTGCCATATATATTCAATAGCTTCTGGCGTGGTTCAAATGCTGAAAAGGTAGGCGGCAATGGAATAGGTCTTTTCGAAGCAAAAAAGATAGCCCAATGTCTTTACGGGGATATATATGTTAAAGCAAATTCCGAGGAAAACGAAATGGAATTTGATATATATATCCCAGATAACATTTAGGCTATGGGCGTATTATATACTAAGTATATGAGATGCAAGCTGGAAATAGATAATCAGTGATATAGCATCTACGATTGTTGTGATAAATGGACTCGCCATAACGGCCGGGTCAAAACCAACTCTTTTTGCAAGGATAGGAAGTGAACATCCAACGAACTTTGCAACTACTACTGTAAGGAGAAGTGTGCTGCATACAACAGCTGCAATAACAACGGATACCTTATCGAATATAAGAAGCTTAGTGAAGTTGGCAAGTGCCAGAGTTGCTCCACATAGGAGTGCAACTAATATCTCCTTTCCTTGTATCCTAAAGATATCCTTAAATTCAATTTCATCCAGTGAAAGACCACGAATGATAGATACAGAAGCCTGGGAACCGGCATTTCCGCCTGTGTCCATCAGCATAGGTATGTAAGCTGTAAGTATTACATATCTTCCAAGCGCGCTCTCGTATCTGGTGATAATGGCACCCGTAAAGGTAGCTGATATCATCAGCAGCAGCAGCCATGGTATACGCTTCTTGTAGGTCTCGAAAAAGCCTGTACTGATATATGGCTTATCAGTAGGTGTGATAGCGGCCATCATTTCGATATCCTCTGTATTCTCTTCCTGGATGACATCGATAGCATCATCGACGGTAACGATACCCACCAGACGATTTTCCTGATCTACGATAGGAATGGTTGTCAGGTTGTACTTTGCCATATCCTTGGCAACCTGCTCCTGATCGTCAAGAGTGTTAGCGGAAATGATATTTGTCTCCATCAGGTCCTCAATCAGGGTATCCTTTGGGACCAGGAACATTTCCTTGAGACTAACAGTACCTTGAAGCTTACGGAAAGGATCGATTACGTAGCAAGTGTAAATGTCCTCTTTCTCGTCAGCAGTACGACGTATTCTCTCGAAGGCATCCGCCACGGTCATGTCGCTTTTTAGACTCATGTACTCAGTGGTCATAACGGAACCGGCACTGTCTTCTGGATACTTCAGGAGTTCGTTGATCTCCTTACGGGTTTCTGGGTCAGCGTGTCTGAGTATTTTATTTACAACGATTGCCGGCATCTCTTCTACAAGGTCAACAGCATCATCTATGTACATTTCTGCAATGACCTCTTGAATCTCTCGGTCATTAAAGGCTCTGATCAGGGTTTCCTGTTCTTCATGTTCCATCTCTGCGAAAATATCAGCGGCATCTTCCTTCGGGAGCATTCTATATAAAAGGAGAAGCTTCTCCTCGGGTACTTCGCCAAGTAACTGAGCAACATCAATAGGATTTGCCTCTTTCAGCAAATCTCGTAGCTCCGCAAATTTTCGCTCTTCAAGTAGTGCCATAACTTCTTCAACGTCTATTATTTTCTCATCCATAGCACATACCTCCTGACATAATTATTTTTGAAACCCTTATATTCTCAGGAAACTCTATTATATCATTTTGACGAGGATTTTTACAGTCGTTTTATTATGATGATAAAGCATATATTCTTGAAAATGTGTATAGAGACATAGTATTATAAATCTAAGGTTTAAAAGGACGTTGATAGTGTCAGATTGAAGGGGGTCTAAAAATGTATTATCTAATCAAAACCACTCTTACTGAATGTAGCGAGGAAGATATCCATAAGGGCGAATATCAGTATGTTGTTGTGCTCACAGTTGATGAATGGAAGCAGCAACAGAGCAGCTTTGATATGGGAATCGAGTTGGATATAGATCCGAATGATATACACAACACAAAGGCTGAGGTAAACTATGATTCACTGACAGGTACATTTTCAGTTCCAAGTAGAAGTGATATAAGTGGAAACGATTACCAGTATGCCTTTGCTCTTGATGAGAAGGGAATAGTTTTCATTGATTCAACAGGCGTTGTGGATAGAATGATAAAGAGGATTGCGAGAACTAAGAGATGGAAGGTTCCGTGCCTCGAGAGATTTATCTATGACTTTCTAGAACTTATAATCAGCCGTGATCTGTCTATCCTCGAGAAGTTCGAGAAGGAGCTGGATGAGATAGAGGACGACATGATGGATGTTTCTACGCAGACGGGTCTTACAAGGGTAAATGAGATTCGTAGTAATATCCGTGAGCTGAGAATTCATTATGAACAGCTGATCGACTTTGGTCAGGAGCTGCAGGAGAATGAAAATAATTTTTTCAAGGCAGAGAATACCAGATATTTCAGATTGTTTACCGATAGAGTTACAAGACTTCACGATACTGCATCCTCCCTTCGTGATTTCACGATGCAGCTCCGTGATATGTACCATACTCAGGTAGACGTTAAGCAGAACCGTATAATGACGCTGCTTACCGTAGTTACAACAATCTTCATGCCCCTTACACTTATAGTAGGTTGGTATGGAATGAACTTCAAATATATGCCAGAGCTTAATACTCGTTGGGGATATCCAATAGTTATACTTGTGAGTATCCTAATAAGCGTTGGAGAGCTTTGGTTTTTTAAGAAGAAGAAGTGGCTGTAGAGTCACCAGTCTGCTCCACTGTATCCTGAATGGCCCAGGCTTTTCTATACTCGCGAGGGGAAACTCCGAAAATCTTCTTAAACATTTCAGACATATAGCTGGTTCTGTTGAAACCGGTGATGGTTGCAATTTCAGATAAAGGTTGAGTCGTCGTGCGTAGTAGCTCGGCGACTTTTCTTACGCGGTAATTTAGGAGATAGTTGATAGGACTGTCTCCTACGTATTTGTGGAATATTTTATTGCATAGTGATTTACTGATATTTCCACTGGTTGCGATGTCGTCAAGAGTTATAGTGCTCTTATAATTTTTCTGAATATAGTACATCATAGTTTTGAAGGACTTAGAATGTACATCTGTCTCTGCTTCGTCATCTAACATTCCGTAGCTCTTGCTCTGGGTCATTATTATTTCCCATATATCAAAAAGCTTCTTAGTTATCTGGAAGGGATCTCTTCTAACGTCAGGGAGTGTCAGCATGATATCTCTTATATTCTTTGTATTCTCATTTATATATCTAAAACGAAGATAGCTTATATTGGAGTTGCCGAGGATTGGCTGAAGCGCCTGCATCTCGACAGCGACGGAGGAGTTTAGCACATTTGGATGAACGATGAAAATGACATAGGTGGCTGTATCGTCATCCAGAGCGATACTGTAGTGAATCTGATTTGAGTTAACGAATATAGTATCTCCGGCATTCAGGACTACTATCTGTCCGTTGACAGAGTATGCCATCCTTCCACTCTTAACAGTTACCAGCTCTATATCCTCGTGGAAATGTGGAACCTTCTCCCAGGTTACATTTGGCCTGATCCAACCATCGTAGATATATGATGGAAAGGAATCATCATCATAGTTTACCTGCTCAGAACCATCGTCTCTTTTTACGATAAGTCCCATCAATTCTCGCTTCATTGATTTACCCCTTTATAAAATGCTGTAGTCAAAATAGTTTTATAACAATTTGATATGCAAATACTAAGTTTTATAACAATATTACACAATTAAGCAATATTGTTATAAAATTAAGACGTTTATACCGTATAAATGCGTTTATAAATACAATATACTTATAATTGTAATTGATGTCAATACAGTAATAATAGCAGTGTTTAAACAGTGAAAGTGAAAGTTAAAGAGGGATTAGTTATGGCAAATGAAGTAGTAGTAATGAAAAATGTTAGTAAGGATTTCAAGGTTCTGAATCGCCATGAGGGATTAAAGGGTAGTTTGCAGGATCTCTTCTCCAGAGATTATAAGATTATCAAAGCTGTAGATGATGTATCGTTATCCGTTGAGAAGGGCGAGATCATAGGATATCTGGGACCAAATGGAGCGGGAAAGTCCACTACTATCAAGATGATGACGGGAGTACTGGAGCCTACATCTGGCGAAATAATGGTAAATGATCTAGTACCTTACAAGGAAAGAACTAGAAATTCTGAAAATATAGGAGTTGTTTTCGGACAGCGTAGTCAGTTGTGGTGGAACCTTCCACTGATTGAATCCTTTAAACTGCTTAGAGATATCTACATGGTTCCAGAGAAGGATTATCAAGATATGCTCGAGCTTTATCGTTCACTCGTAGATATTGAACCAATCCTACATAAGCCTGTTCGTCAAATGTCCCTTGGACAGAGAACTCTTAGTGATATACTTGCAGCATTTCTGCATAATCCAGGTATTGTGTTCCTAGATGAACCTACTATTGGACTGGATGTATCTATGAAGGCAAAGATCAGAGAGCTTATAAAGGGACTCAACGAGGCGAAGGAGACTACGGTTATTCTTACAACACATGATATGGGCGACGTGGATGCTCTCTGCAAAAGAATCATTATCATAGATGAGGGTAAGAAGATATATGACAATGATATCGAGCATCTGAAGAACTTCTTTGGTTCTTATAGAACTCTGCGTATGCGCCTCGAGGATGGGTCTTGGGACGAGCGTGTAATAGATGAGAAAAAGACTGACGTAATGCAGGTTATCCAGGAGACTCAGAAAGCACACAAGATCAAGGATATACAGCTGGAAAAAATCTCTACAGAAGAGGTTATTAGAAAAATATATGAAGGGAGCAAAGCGTCATGAATAAAGCTAAAAAACTAACGTCGCTGACTCGGGCTGGAATCGTAGAAGCGCTTCAGTTTAGACTCGGCACAATCACGACTCTTTTTGGTAATCTGATATATCTTGCTCTCGTATATTTTCTCTGGAAGTCTATTTATGCTTCCAGTGGAACTGACACAGTAAATGGAATGACCTTTTACGATACAATGATATATCTGATACTTGCGACGGCGATTTTTAATTTTCTTGAAATGTTTATCGTGTGGGACATGAGCCGTGCTATTCAGTCAGGTGAAATAATCATGCACTTACTTAAACCAATGAAGTATAGACTGTATACCTTCTGGAGTTATTCAGGAGCACACGTGGTTTCATTTTTCCTGACATTTATACCTACCTTTGTTGTAGTCATGGTGATAACTAAGGGCGCGATTCCTGTAGGAATGAACCTTGTATTTTTTGTTATTTCCCTAATGCTGGCGCTTATCATCAATTTCAATATTGAGATGCTGGTTGCACCTATCTGTCTCTATACAGAATCCACTTGGGGCATAAATATTGTTAAGGAAACTATTGTGCTGCTTCTATCGGGAGCAACTATACCACTTGCTTTCTTTCCGACAGCGCTAAGAAAGATCGTTGAGTATCTGCCTTTTAGAGCGGTTTATGATATACCACTTTCGATAATGCTTAAAAAAAATGGTTCTGATAATTGGAAGGGTCTTGTTACACTTTTAGGGGTACAGCTTGCTTGGTGTATAGTTCTGACTATAGCCGGCAACCTTTTCTGGAATCATGCGGTGAAGAAGATTACAGTGAATGGAGGTTAAAGGAATGTCTAGTATAGAAAAAACTGTCGAAAAGAAAAACAATAAAAGAGGCCTCCTGTTCTATTTATCGATATATAGAAAAATTCTTGTGCAGGACCTCAAGAGTAAAATGAGCTACCGTGCAGATTTTATCATATCGACTTTTGGTATGATTATGACAAATCTGTCTGGCTTTGTGACATTTATGATCCTTTTTCATAATTTTCCTAGCATAAATGGATGGGACTATCATCACATGTTTTTCCTATATGGATTCTCACTTATCGCGCTTACTCCAGTTCAGTGCTTTTTTGATAACAACTGGAATCTGAGATTTATGGTGCGTTCGGGAGACTTCATCAAGTATTGCTTTAGACCTATAAATGTATTCTTCTACTTTATATCGGAAGTATTTGATGTGAAGGGAATCGGCCAGTTTATTTTTGGTATGGGTACATTTATCTATGCTTGGGCAAAGATAGGAATTCCTGTAAATGTTATAACTATCCTGCAGGCAGTACTTTTTCTTATTACTGCATCGCTCTTTATGATTGCAATAATGAATGCTGCGGCAGCGACCTGCTTCTGGATTATTAATTCGGGGTATGTAATGGTTATTATGTTTAGATTCAAGGATTTTGCTAAGTACCCAGCGAGTATATTTAATGGAGTATTCAGATTTATCTTTACATTTCTGATACCTATTGCTTTTGTAGCCTACTATCCAAGCTTAGTTTTTGTGACACCTGATAATGTTCCGCTTCTTTCGTGGCTATCTCCACTGATTGGTGCATTTTTCTTCTATCTCAGTTACAAGTTTTGGATGCTGGGAGTGAGAAAATATGATTTTACAGGTTCATAAAGTGTGATAAAATGGATACATGTTTGATTCGGATTTTAGGTTTAAAATAGATTTATAAATGTGAGGATTATATATGGATCGCGAGAAACAGATAATTAAAACCAGTATAGTTGGAATTGTAGCAAATATAGCCTTAGCATCGTTTAAAGCAGTGGTAGGGCTATTATCACGTTCGGTGGCAATCACGCTGGACGCTGTAAACAACTTATCAGATGCACTTTCTTCAATCATTACAATTATTGGTACGAAGATAGCAAATAAGAAGCCTGATAAGAAGCATCCGCTGGGACACGGAAGGGTTGAATACCTAAGTACTCTGGTTATCTCGATAATCATTTTATATGCCGGTGTTACTGCACTTATAGAATCGGTGAAGAAGATAATTCATCCAGAGGTTCCAGACTACAGCACCGCCGCCATTGTGATAGTAACGGTTGCCATCTTTGTTAAGATATTCCTTGGACTCTATGTTAAAAAGAAGGGAAATGAATATAAGTCCGATGCGCTTGTTGCATCAGGAACAGATGCGTTGTTCGACTCCATCATTTCAACTGCGACCCTCGTTGCGGCGATAATCTTTATCTTCACAGGCTTCAGCCTGGAGAGCTATCTGGGTGTAATTATTTCTGTGATAATTATCAAGTCCGGTTTCGAGATGATCAGAGAAACCATAAGCGAGATTCTCGGTGAGCGTGTTGATTCTGATCTGGCTAGAAATGTAAAGAAGATAATCAAGGAATTCCCTGATGTATATGGTGCTTATGATCTGGTAATCCACAATTATGGACCTGAAATGCTGATAGGCTCAGTACATATAGAGGTTCCAGAAACACTAACTGCTAAGGATCTTGATAGGCTGGGACGTATGATTACAGGAAAGGTTTATGCAGAGACCGGAGTTACAATGACTGGAGTATCTGTTTACTCGGTTAATTCAGAGGATAAGGAAGCTGTCCAGATAGAGAAGGATATTAAGGAAGTATGCCTCAGCCATGACGGCGTACTTGAGGTTCACGGCTTCTATTTAGAGAGAGAAGATAACACTATTAGGTTTGATGTAATAATAGATTATGACATCAAAGATAGAGAATCCATATATGAACATATAACTGCTGAGGTGCAGGAAAAGTATCCGGATTATAAGATATGCCCTCTCCTAGACGTAGATATGTCAGAATAAGGTTGCATTTTACGACAAATAATAAACATTTCACTTCATATTAATCTTTTCTTAAGGTTTGTGTTGTAAACTAATCTCATCAGATGAAAGGCATTAAACATTTGAGTGAGGGTTAAAAGTATGGATGAAGTGTTAAGAGGAAATAATGTAAAGAACGTGGATATTCCAAAGAGATTATTTACAGGAGCAATGGTGCTGATTATGGCGGCATTTGCAGCAGTAATGATAATGGTTGGGATATCCAATTTTATGGAGGCAGATATATTCTCTGGTTTGATTTACTCCATGATGGCAATAGTTGACGTAGCACTTATCACTATGGGATTAAGAGAGTCAGCTTCTGACCGTGAAAGCGCTTGACAGACAAGGGGCAAAATGCTATTATATTCTAGCGCTTTGAAAAGAAGCGTGGCTGTAATAATCAGTTTATGCCGCTAATGGCTTAGACTTGGTAGAAGTAATTCAGCATATGTGCATTGATTTGCTTTGCAAATCAATACCTATGGAGATGTACTCAAGTGGCTGAAGAGGTGCCCCTGCTAAGGGTATAGGTCGTTAACGCGGCGCGAGGGTTCAAATCCCTCCATCTCCGATAGAAGTTAGGATATACATTCTTAACTTTGGCGCCTTGGTTGCAAGCAACCAAGCAAGCATGTGCTAAAGCACATCCTTGATTTTGCGTCGCTACGCTAGCAAAATGCGTGGAGCAAAGCTCCACTCACATTTGCGAAGCAAATGTGATCAATCCTCGATAGCTCAATGGTAGAGCATTCGGCTGTTAACCGAAGGGTTGTTGGTTCGAGCCCAACTCGGGGAGTTACACCAAGGGATTGCCCGAACGAAGTGAGGGAGGGCCCCGTGGCCACGGTATAGGATTTACATTCTTAACCTTGGTGCCTTGGTTACTACGTAACCAAGAATCCTGCACTACGTGCAGTATTTATTCTGCTTCGCAGAATGCATGCGCCCCATGGCGCAGCATCGATTTCTTCGAAATCGATACCTAAGGCGACTTAGCCAAGTGGTAAGGCGTGGGACTGCAACTCCCTGATCATCAGTTCGAATCTGATAGTCGCCTCAAAAAAACCTGCATTTGAATTATTTCAAATGCAGGTTTTTATTATAATCTCATTATACTTTAGCTCTTGATTTATATCTATTATCTATTTATTTTACATTTGCAAGCACATATAGATGCAACACCCGCACTAGAAAGAATCATAAGTAGTATCATAAATACCACCATACTATTATCACCAGTTGCTGGTGATGCAGTTGTTCTTGTTACACTATTTACAACAGATGCTGCTGCTGTATCTGTTGAAGTGTCTGAAGCGTCCGAAGCGTCTTTCTCTTTATCTGAAGATTCTTCTTCTATCTTTTCATATATAGCTTTAAATGTATGAGGTCCAGTTACCTGATATTTATCACCTGGATAATATATTGATCCCTGCCAATAGAGACCTTTGTATCCACCGCGTGTTGGAAGAGCTGGAATAGTAATATAATCTCCGTAAGCTACGGTCTGTGTACTATATACTGATCCGTCTTCGTTGTAGAATGATATCTCGTACTTTTCTTTCTCAAGTTCAGCTGTGAGATATACACCGCCTCCCTTAGGAACTTCTACATAATATTTTCCGTCAGCATCCGTAAGAAGCGCCAGCTTCTCTCCGTCAGTACCATTATAAGCTCCTGTAAGTATGTACCCTTCATTTGGAGTAACCTTGACAAAAACCTTATCACCTTCATTTGCTACTTCATAATCATGACTGGTACTAAGAGCCTTACCATCTCCATCAGAAAGCTCTATAGCTCCTCCTTCAGGCTGCTCAACTCTCATGATGTACATGATCCTTTTTTCAAATGCTTCGGGATCATTATTAGAATTATCATAAGTATTATTTGCTATTGTTCCGTCATCATTCAGCTCAATCTTCCAAACCGTAAGAGATAGACTTTCACTCTCGGGATAATCTTCATCTGAATAAAAAAGTCCATCGTTTTCGAACTCAATTGCAGCTTTCTTGCCAGAAATAGTACCAGTTACAAGAACATCTGCTTTTGCGTTCTGACTGTCCGTATCAAAAAATAAACCTGTCGCCTCCGATGTAACATCCCCATCAGTCACAAGACTTAAAACCGATTTATCATTGTCATATTCTCCCATATAAAGATATAAGCCTTCTTCAGAGGATGTGATACTACCTGTCGTAATCGTAACTTCAGATTCACCGTTCACTTCTAAATCTAACCCATTACCATCAGCTTTTATATCCCCTACAGTAACAGAAACCTTAGAATCATCATTTGCCTCTACATTAACTCCATCATCTTCAGATACAATATCCCCTGCGGTAACAGTAGCTTCAGACTCATCAGACGCACGTATATATATTCCATCATCTACAGAATCAATATCCCCTGCGGTAACAGTAGCTTTGTACTCATCATCTGAAATAACATGTATTCCATAACCTCTTTCGGTAGTGATATCCCCCGCTTCTATTTCAACATCTCCGCCATCTGTCACAACTATTACAGTTTCGTTCTTATCCTCAGCAGCTAGTACAGTACCTCCTCCAATAGGTGATACGGCAATAGCAGCGGCCACAAAAGTTGCTAAAATAATATTTTTTCTTTTCCCCTTCTTAATCATGCGTCACCTCCATTTTTCAATAAAGCAAAAGTATCTCCTATATGAACTCCTGAGATATGAATTCAAATAGATTTGACATTTTTATGATATCATAAAGTAAAATGACGTGCAATTAAATTGATATAAAAGAGAAAAAATTGACATTAAAAGTACTTATCCAAATACCCCAAAAACTCCGGAAATGACTTCTTCAGACAGTCAACACTATCTATCTCAACATCCTTCTTAAGTATCACTGCTAGTAGTATAGCACACATAGCCATTCTATGGTCATTATATGAAGATAGACGAATAGGTTCTGTCAGTTCTTCCTTTGAAGGGCTCTCGTATTCATAAACAGTAAGTGTGTCCGCTGTTTCTTCGGTTTTAACGCCGATTGCGGATAGCTGCTCGCGGGTAGCCATCACTCTGTCGGATTCCTTTATCCTTAATCTCGATATTCCTGTAAATGTAACCTTGGCGAATTCGAAAGGAGCGACCATTGCCATATAAGGTGTGATATCTGGAATGTCGCTGCAATCCCAAGTGATTTCCTTAGGAGCATCTTCGGAATCTGCCAGACTTAGGTAATCTAGGATAGCTCTGTCGCCTTGCTTAGAATCCTCCCGAAGATTTGTAACCTCAATACTAGACCATCTTTTCATACATAACAGAAATGCTCCATTACTCCAGTCGCCTTCTACCTTGAAGTTCCTTAACTCGTCTGGAACGGAATCGTTGGATAGTAAACTGTTTAAATATCCATTAGTAGTAGGGTAGTAGGTCATGGCGCTAAAGCTGGCAGGTGCGCCATATTTCTCCAGGACGTCCTGTGTAAGTTCGATATAGTGAATAGACTTAAGACTACCTGTTATATGAATGCTGCACTTGGCGTTAAAAAGTGTAAGTGCCATCAGCAGACCGGATATATACTGGGATGAAATGCTTCCGTCGATAGTGTATTCGCCTGGAGTCATTTCCCCTTCTACAATAATTGTTCTGCTTATGGAATCCTTACTAATACATACTCCATGGGGTCTAAGTGCATCCTCCAGCTCGTCCAGTGGTCTATCGAAAAGCCTGCCCTTAGTTTCGAAGACGAGTCTAGTTACCTTTGTGTCGCGGATCTTTTTGCCGCTATATTTTCCAAGAATAAGTGCTGCGGCAACAGGTATCATAAATCTAAGTGTGGAACCACTTTCATTACATGCCAAGAGAACAGATGTTCCTTCATCTGCTAAGTATTTCGGATTATAGTTTGGTGAATCTGTTTCTTGGGAATGGGTAGCACTGTATAGTGCGGATAGTACCGACTTGGTCGCTAGAATGTCATCGTTATCCCCATCTAGGGGAGCAAGATGAGCGTAGTCTCCACACAGGAAGCGGATGATCAGCTCCCTGTGATAGATAGACTTAGATGGCGGTGCATCTATTTTGAAACTTAGATTTTTATTCTTTGTAGATATTACCATAATTAATTATTGAAAGTTTTCTGGACCCTGAATATTTGTTGTGTCCTGATTGTATGTAGCACCTGTGCTCTGATTGAAAGTAGCATTTGGTATCTGGTTAAATGTAGCATCCGCAGATGGAGATAAAGCATCATTAAAGGACTGATTATATGTTGCCTGAGGCTGAGGACTGGCTTTCTTAGCCTGTACAATAGGAACAATAATCAGTACAGCACCAACAAGGAAAAGAACAAGTCCGAAGATCATGATTCCAGGTCCCTGATTCATAGGGCGAATCTGGATATAAAGCTCAGAACCATACTTAGAGATCTCATCATCTGTGAAACCACCTGACTTCATAAATTCTTTGAAGTAGCCATAGTCTTCGCTAGTCATCTTCATAACCTTACCCTTGAAATGTACCTTTGTCTGAGTTGAATCAGCCTTACCATCCATTACGTCGTAGGTTTCATCAGTCATTTTATCCATCTGATCTACAGTGCTGTCATCATTTACATGGATTCCAACGTAAGACTCTTCCCCGATAGGAATTACGTATCTATAGCTTGTTCCTGTGGTACGGCCATTTTCCTTTGTAGTGATTGTCTCATAAACACCGTAGTTATAATAGATATCACCTTCTACTATATCCCCCTTCTTGAGAGAACCGTCTGCTGCTGTATTATAATCGATTGGGGTTTTGCGAGAGTCTATGAAGTCGCTAAGTCCGAGACAGAAGCATACTATTCCAAGAACGAGTAGTATAAGGGTGATTTTAAAGAATCTTGATTTAAATAAGTTTTTCATGAATTTCTCCTTATGTATTAATATTGATTAACTGTGTGAGCACGTCGCTCATCAACAGCTCTTACCATTTCGTCAAATCTGCCATTATTTGTGGCACTTGCTAGCTCCTCTGAAAAGCCACAGAATATATATGGGGCACGAGCGAAGATAGCGTCTAGCATCTGGTGTCCTATTGCTTCATCTTTGACATTGAAGATTATCTTTCTCTTGTTTCTATCGAAGAAGATAAGTTGATAGGACTTACTAGTTCCAGTTGGTATTCCGTAAGTCGTATGCTTGGTTGTGGTAATCATTACGTAAGCCCAGATAAGAGCATTGTAAGGAATAACCTTGGACCCTGCAGCCTGTGCGAAAAGTACATGCTCTGAACCGATATATGCATTCTGGATATTTACTGCATGGTTCATATCATTTTCGAGTAGTTCAGGCAGTATTCCATAAGTACTTATTGATTTTTTGAGGGACTTCTTATATCCACCAGTTATGAAGTGGATTATACAAAAGATTCCCGAAACCGCGAGTGCAATCGCAACAATGAAATAGAATAAATTATTATCTCCATTATCATCTGTAAGAGCACGCCAAGGAGTCATAGGTTTAAAGGTATAAAACTTCATATCAAAATCATCGGCAGTAACATCGTCATGCTCAAAGAACTGCTTGAAGTATCTTTTCTCAGAAGGATCCATTGGCTGAAGATAACCCTTTGCCGATATAAACTCAGCTGGAGGTGCATCTGTTTCCATATTCATATATTTGTAGGAACCATCTGTTATACGGTCCGCGAGATCGAAGTCTTTTTTATATACATAGAAGCCGAAGTATTCGAGATCATTTGTTGCTGTTACGTAATATCTACCATCCTCATCTGAACAATAATAATCAAAGAGTAAATTATTGTTGCAGGTGTACCAATCTCCTGTGGAATAAGAACTAGAAGGAACACTGAAAAGGTCTGGTGCATCAGCAAAAAAATATTTGAAAAATGTAGAACAGACAAAAATAAAAATTAGAACTGCTATAAGCAAGAAAACAAGTCCGCCGCCAATGAAAAGTCCTGCGGAAGACTTCTTTATTCTAGAATAAATTTGGTTCATTTTAAACTCCCTAAAAACCATCCAATAATAACAAAGAGCATTTTAACAAAATGTTTGAAAAATCACAACACTTATTACCTTATGAATGGTATAATAATGAATATATGGGTTACGGTAAAATGGAGAAAGTATTTTAAGGAGGTAGCAGATGTTAAAAGAGTGGGTTAAGGATGATAGACCATCTGATGAAGAGCTCTCTGCAAGATTGGAGAAGGCTCGTGCAGAACTGATGGTTCGTCAGATGCAGGTTAAAGAAAAAGGACTTCCTGTTCTCGTGGTTTTTGATGGATGGGGAGCGGCAGGTAAAGGAAGTGTTCTTGGAAGAGTTATAAAAGGACTCGATCCAAGATTCTTCAAGTGTGAGACTCTGACAGAACCAACTAGTGATGAACTGAGGAGACCATTTCTATATAGATATTTTGTAAGAATTCCAAAAGAAGGTAAATTCTCCTTCTTCGATGGAAGCTGGATGGGTG
The DNA here is from genome assembly GCA_946414825.1 of uncultured Lachnospiraceae bacterium. GTDB lineage: Bacteria > Bacillota > Clostridia > Lachnospirales > Lachnospiraceae > Eubacterium_Q. The sequence goes on along the minus strand of CAMKQB010000008.1, from coordinate 17,391 downwards.
AGGTTACCTCTCAGTTTCTTCATGGGGATATAAGTAAGAAGCAATATAAGGAACACCTTACAAGTATTAAGAGATTTGAGAGAACTCTGAATGATAATGGTTATCTGGTGGTTAAATTTTTCTTCCATATAGATGAGAAGATTCAGAGAAAGAGACTGAAGGAACTGGAAGAAAATAAGCATACCAAGTGGAGAGTATCCGAGAAGGATAAATGGCAGAACAAGCATTATGATAAATGCCTGGATGTCTATGATGAATATATAGAAGCTACAAATCAGTTTGTGGCTCCATGGTATTTCATAGATTCTTCTGCTAAGAAATGGTCAGAGCTTCAGGTTACTGAGATTCTCGTTGCTAGTATAGATACTGCGCTCGCAAATGCAGAGTCCGAGAAGAAGGCGCCACTGCTTCAGAATACATTTCCTCTTAGAGAGACACCAAAGCTTTCCGAAATATCTCTCGATAAGACGATAGAAGAAGAGGAATATAAGAAGGAGCTGGATGTTCTTCAGAAGAGACTGGGACAGCTTCATAATGAACTCTATCATAAGAAGATTCCAGTAATCATTGCCTATGAAGGCTGGGATGCGGCAGGCAAGGGTGGTAACATCAAGAGAATAGCCGGAGCGCTTGATCCAAGAGGTTACGAGGTGCATCCTATCGCTAGTCCGGAGCCAGCAGAGAAGGCACGGCATTATCTGTGGAGATTCTGGAACAGGCTTCCAAAGGACGGACATATAGCAATATTTGATCGTACCTGGTATGGACGTGTTATGGTGGAGCGTCTCGAGGGCTTCTGTTCTGAGAATGATTGGCAGAGAGCTTATAATGAGATAAATGAATTTGAAAAGGAACTGGCAGACTGGAATGCAGTTGTTATCAAGTTCTGGGTTCAGATTGATAAAGATACTCAGCTGGCACGCTTCACGGATAGACAGAATACTCCAGAGAAGCAGTGGAAGATAACAGATGAGGATTGGCGTAACAGAGAAAAATGGGATCAGTACGAGGAAGCCATCGACGAGATGCTTCAGAAGACTAATACTAAATACGCTCCTTGGTACGTACTGGAATCAAATGACAAGAAGTATGCTAGAATCAAAGCTCTTAAGATAGTTATCAAAGCTATAGAGAAGAAGCTGGCGGAATAAGGAATAAGGTAAAACCGAAGCAAATTTAGTAGTATTAAAGGGTTAGTTTTAATGAGTAAGAAGTTATATATAGAATGTAATACAGGAATAAGTGGTGATATGACGGTGGCGTCGCTTCTGGATCTTGGAGCGGACGAGGCAAAGCTTAGAAATGTCCTCGAGGGACTGAAGACAAAGGTTGATGGCTTCGATATCAGTATCAGGAAGGTGGAGAAGTCGGGAATCATGGCAACGGATTTTGATGTGATTCTGGACACGGATAATCATGATCACGATATGGAATATCTGTATGGTCATGAGCATACTCATAGTCATGAACATCATCATGAACACGAGCATCATCACGAGCACGACCACGAACATGGACATCACCATGACCATGATCACGACCGCCATCATCACGGACATGACCACGTGCATAGAAGTCTAGGAGATGTAGTTGATATCATAAACGCTGCAGAAATGAGCGACGGCGCTCGCGAGCTCGCAATAAAGGTCTTTACTATCGTTGCAGAGGCGGAGTCGGCTGTTCATGGAAGAAGTATCGAAGAGGTGCATTTCCATGAGGTGGGTGCGATAGACTCAATTGTAGATATAATTGCTGCGGCAGTTTGCTATGACGATATAGTTACCTCAAAGGGTGTGACTGGAACGATAATAACTAAGCTGGTGGATGGAACAGGAACTGTAAGATGTCAGCACGGCGTTCTGCCGGTTCCAGTACCTGCGGTTCTTAAGATAGCAGAGCAGACAGGAGTTCCTCTTGCGATTGAGAATCGAAAAGGGGAATATGTAACTCCAACTGGTGCGGCCTTTGCGGCTGCGGTGCAGACAGATAATAAGCTGCCTGAAGGCTTCAAGGTTGTGAAGACCGGACTTGGAGCGGGTAAGAGAGAACATGTAGTGCCAGGAATAGTGAGAGCTATTCTTATAGAAGATTAGGTAAGTTTTATGGATAAATTTGAAGAAATGCATTTTGCCAAGCTGGATACAAATAGAGAGGAAAGAACTGGTTTTCCAGAGGTGGTATTCTGCGAGGGAAAGCCAGATAAGTATCTAGTAGAAATATATAAGAAGCTCTATGAAAAGGATGGGTGCGTATTCGGTACCAGAGCAAGCCTTGACCAGTTTGAAAAGGTAAAGGAAGCTCTTCCAGAGGTGGAGTACGATGAAGTGTCGAGGATACTAAAGGCTGGAACGCCTAAAAGGGCAGAATTAGCGGGCAACACCAATGGATATATAGCAGTATGCTCCGGCGGAACGGCAGATATTCCGGTTGCTGAGGAAGCGGCTCAGACGGCGGAATATTTTGGAGCCAGAGTCGAAAGGGTGTATGATGTTGGGGTCAGCGGCATACACAGAGTGCTGTCACAAAAGGATGTGCTAAGTGGAGCTGACTGTGTTGTGGCAGTTGCCGGAATGGAAGGTGCACTTGCAAGTGTCGTAGGCGGACTTGTCTCGAATCCTGTAATAGCAGTTCCTACTTCCGTAGGCTATGGTGCGAGCTTCGGCGGTTTGTCCGCGCTTCTCACGATGATCAACTCCTGCGCAAATGGAATCACAGTAGTTAATATTGACAACGGTTATGGAGCGGGCTACGTTGCCACTCAGATATATCGGTTGGCAAATAAATAATGTCATTAAAGAAACGTAAGGAACAAAAAGAGGAATAAAAATGGATAAGAATATTTTCACAAGAAACGAGAAACTGGCAGAGAAGGTTATCAAAGGTCTTGAGTCCAGAAACATGAGTGGTTACTACGCGGCAAGTAGTGAGGAAGCTCTTGCGAAGGCGCTGGAGCTTATCCCCAAGGGAGCGTCAGTAACTATGGGTGGATGTATGAGTGCTCGCGAGATTGGTCTGGTTGATGCACTTAAGACAGAGGATTATAACTTCATTGATAGAGATAATTATGAGGATAAGAGAGCTGCAATGCTTATGGCCTATGATGCGGATGTATTTCTTGCAAGTGCAAATGCTATGACGGAGGATGGTGTGATCGTCAATATCGATGGAAACGCAAACCGTGTATCGGCTATAGCTCAGGGACCAAAGAAGGTAATCTTCATAGTTGGTATGAATAAGATATGTGATGATGTAGATGGTGCAATGAAAAGAGCTAGAAATGTAGCTGCGCCGGTGAATGCTCAGAGATTTGATATCAACACACCTTGTAATAAAACAGGCTCATGCATGAACTGCAAGTCTCCTGATACTATATGCTGCCAGATTCTGATTACCAGATTTTCCAGACATCCGGGACGAATTCATGTTATTCTAGTGAACGACAGTCTTGGTTACTAGAATATTTGAATTGGCTGGAATATTTGAAATAACTATATGATAATAGTTTGAGGTTTATAGATGGAGAAGAGTATTTCTAAAAAGGCTTATGCGAAGGTAAATCTAAGCCTGGATATTGTTGGAAGAAGAGAGGATGGATATCATTTAGTAAGGATGGTTATGCAGTCTCTGGATATTGCAGATGAACTCGATTTTGAACGACTAGAGACTCCGGTGATAGAGGTTCTATTAAACGGAGAAACTGGTCAAGTTTCGGAGACAGGATCAAATGCAAAGGACTCAGGGGACAAGAATCTTGGAAGAGTTCCACTAGATGAGGATAATCTGATATATAAGGTTGCAAAGCTCATGCTGGAGCAATATGTATGGAAGAGAAATCCTGATGCTGGGGTAAGGATAACTCTTACAAAAAATATTCCTATTGCTGCCGGAATGGCGGGGGGTAGTAGTGATGCGGCGGCTACCTTCAGAGGAATGAATGAGCTCTTTGAGTTAGGACTTCTGGACCAGGATCTGATGGACATGGGCGTTACCTTGGGGGCGGATATTCCATATTGCATCATGGGAGGAACTGCTCTATCAGAAGGAATTGGTGAAGTGCTGACACAGCTGCCACCCCTTCCAGACTGTTATTTCCTCGTTGCGAAGCCTCCTATCTCAGTTTCTACAGGAGAAGCCTATGGTGGATATGATAGGCTTATCAGTGAGCTTGAGGAAATGGAAGAAGGAAGTGCTAGGAGAAAAGTTAAGTCGCCAGATGTAGATGGTCAGGTAGATGCAATATATTCAGGAAATCTAAAGGGCGTTGCAGATCGCTTCCTGAATGTACTGGAATATGTAACTTCGGAGAATCATCCGGAAATAAAAGCACTTGAGAACTTAATGATGGAGGGCGGAGCGATTAATTCTATGATGAGTGGAAGTGGTCCGACAGTCTTCGGAATATATGATTCTCTTGAGGCGGCAGAAACTTCTTACAGGAAGATAGTTGACGAGAAAAAAGCAAATCAGGTCTTTATAACAAAAGCGGTTTAACAGTTTAAATAGAAGCAAAAATAGGTGGAAGGAAAATAGGGGGAATGAGCGAAGATTACAACGAGAAAATATTGGAACAGCTAAGTCAGGCTTCGAAAAATTCGGAGGAATATAAGAAGAGATATAAGAAGGCGAAAAGGCTTAGGGCTTTACTAGCTATCTTTATTATCTTAATAGTGCTGGCGATTACATTTCTAGTGCTTTACTTAACTGGAGTGCTGGGAAATATAATGGATAGTCTTGGAATAGAGAGACCTGAAAAAAAGGCGCAAGATAAGGAGAAAGGTCAAGTGACGACGGAGACTGTAGTAGATACAGCTACTATCCTGGATGCCAGCGCTACAGATGCTGAGGAGAAGGACTTCGATATCAATATGTCCTTTGTGGGCGACTGCTGTATGGCGACAAACCTTGAGGATAGCTCCTATGGAACGCTCCTTTGGTATGAGTCAAATGCCGAGACCACATATTTCTTTGATGGTGTTAGAAGCTATTTTGAAGAAGATGACCTGACGGTGGCAAACTGCGAAAATGTTTTCTCAGACAGCACAGTTGGGCCTAGAGATAAAGGAGAGGGAAGGAACTTCTGGTTCAGATCCCCTGCATGGTTTGCGAGAGTATTTTCAGATAACAATATAGAGGCAGTTACCGTTAATAATAATCACACAAATGATTATGGACCTGAATGCTTTGAGGATACGAAGAAGGCACTCGATGATGCTGGAGTTGACTGGGGCTTCAGAGACAAGGTTATCTATTACGAAGAGGATGGCTACAAGATAGGAGTTGTATGTGTTTCTTTCTACTACTATGAGGAGGCAGAGGGAATACTTCCATATCTTGAAATCGCCAAGGAGAATAGTGATTTCCAGATAATCTTTTTCCACGGCGGAATGGAAAATGTATATCAGCCGGAGGACTGGAAGATTCAGGCCTGTCATATGCTGGTAGATAATGGAGCGGACCTAATACTGGGGGCGCATCCACATGTACTTCAGAAAAGAGAAAATTATAATGGTGTAGATATAGTTTATTCCTTGGGTAATTTCTGCTTTGGTGGTAATACCGCGCCTAGATCTAATCGTACTATTATATATCAGTACGATCTGAAGCTGCATAAAAGTGGCGATGAGGTAACTCTGGTGGATAAGCAGGAAAAAATGATTCCTTGCTATGTGTATACAGGAAGTCAGAATAACTGGCAGCCTTATCCTATCGGAGAAGAGGATCAGACCATAGCGGACAGAATAATCAGCTTTATGAATGGTGAGCTGGATGAACCCAATTAAGGACTTTATATATTAGGAGAATGTGAATTGGATAGAGGAATATTTATTACAATGGAGGGTCCTGACGGATCCGGTAAGTCTACACAGATAGATCTTCTGAAGGAATATCTGGAGAGCGCAGGCTACGATGTTCTTATAACGAGAGAGCCGGGCGGAAACAGAATCAGTGAAGCAATAAGAGAAATTATACTTAATAGTGAATATACGGAAATGTCCCCAGTCACCGAAATGATGCTCTATGCCAGTGCAAGAGCTCAGCTGATAGCTGAGGTTATAGGACCTGCCATCGAGAGCGGCAAGGCAGTCATAAGTGACAGATTCGTTGATTCCTCTCTTGTATACCAAGGTATGGCCAGGGGGCTTGGGGTAGAGACTGTATACGAAATCAATAAGGTTGCAATTGGTGAATACATGCCACAGCTTACAATCATGCTGGACCTTCCTGCAGAGGTGGGAATCAGCAGGAAGAAGGACCAGAAGGAGCTTGACCGCATGGAGCTCGAGAGTCTGGAATTCCATAAGAAGGTTGCGGCAGGCTATCGCGAGATGGCAGAGAGATTTCCGGAGAGAATAAAAAGAATAGATGCTACTTTACCAATAGAAGAAATATATGGTATTATAAAGGGCAGCGTAGAAGGACTGCTTAGTTCTAAGTAAAGCGAGGTGACTTGCTATGGATTTTAAAAATATAATAGGACATGAAGAAATAATCAGTCGCTTTCTAAGTAATATAGAAACAGATCATGTCAGTCATGCATACATAATAGCTGGAGAAGAGGGCAGCGGAAGATTCAGCCTGGCAAATGCATTTGCAAAGGCTCTTCAGTGCGAGTCTGAAGGATCTGACGCTTGCGGAGAGTGTAAATCCTGCAAGCAGGCAGAGAGCGGAAATCATCCTGATATCATTGTGGTTGAGAAGGGTGAAAATGCTATCCTCACTGTAGATACTATTCGTGAGCAGGTTGTTTCCACTATGGATATTAAGCCTTATAGCAGTAAGTATAAGGTTTATATCATAAAGGACGGCGAAAAGATGAATGAGATGGCGGAGAATGCTCTTCTTAAAACCATCGAGGAGCCACCTGCCTATGGAATCATTATCATAATTACCACACAGCCGGAGAAGCTTCTTCCAACTATCAGATCCAGATGTATAACTCTCAGCACAAAGCCTGTTAAGGAAAAGGATATTCATGAGTATCTGGTTGACAAGCTGGGTGTAGAAGAGAGCAAAGCGGCATTTGCCATAGAATATGCGCAGGGCAATCTGGGTAAGGCTATACGTCTTGCAACTAATGAAGAATATGAAGGCCTCATTAATTCCGTGATTGACCTCGAGGCAAATATCTATGATATGACCATGGATGACATTTCCGACGCTATTCAGAAATGCGCCAATTATCAGATGCATATCAATGATTACCTGGATCTTATGATGATGTGGTATAGAGATATTCTGGTTCTCAAGGTTACAGGAAATCCTGACAAGATAATGTTCAAGGATCAGTATAGCGTGATCAGAGACCAGGCCAAGTATCTATCGTTCAATGAACTGGACGATAAGGAACGGGCTATTGCAGCGGCCAAGGAAAGAATAAATGCCAAGGCCAAGATGGAAGATATAATGAGACTTCTCATCATTACACTTAAGGAGTATGATTAAGTCTCAAGACTAATAAAGGAGTAACTGTAGTTTATGAAGGAAGTAATAGGCGTTAGATTTAGATCTAATGGCAAGATATACTTTTTCGATCCACTGGATTATCTGGTAAATGTCGGAACAGATGTAATTGTTGAAACGGCTCGTGGAGTTGAATACGGAAAGTGTGTTCTGGGAAGACGTAAGATAGATGATCCTAAGAGAATAACAGGACTGAAGCCAATTATCAGACTGGCAAATGATGAGGACAGAGCAAAATATGCAGATAATGAGCGTAAGTCCAAGGAAGCTTATCAAACCTGTCTGAAGAAGATAAAAGAGCACAAGCTGGAAATGAAACTCATTTCCGCTGAATATACATTTGATGGTAGCAAAGTGCTCTTCTACTTCACAGCAGATGGAAGAGTAGACTTCCGTGAACTTGTCAGAGATCTGGCGTCTGTTTTCAAGACCAGAATAGAGCTTCGTCAGATAGGTGTAAGAGATGAAGCGAAAATATCAGGTGGTATAGGAATGTGTGGCCGTGAGCTGTGTTGTAACAGCTATTTGTCTGAGTTCATTCCTGTTTCCATCAAAATGGCGAAGGAGCAGAACCTGTCGCTTAATCCGACTAAAATCTCTGGCGTATGCGGAAGGCTTATGTGTTGTCTGAAGCATGAGCAGGAGGCTTATGAATATCTTAATTCTAAGATGCCGGGTGTTGGCGATAATGCTACAACCGCTGAAGGTGTTGTTGGTAAGGTTGATTCTGTAAATGTAATGAGACAGACGGTTCGTATCATTGTTACAGACGAGGAAGGCAACAAGACTGCTGAAGAGCATAAGGTGGAGGATCTTAGGTTTAAGCCTCGTAAGAAGAAAAAACCATCTCACTCAGATAAAGAGGACAAGGAGCTGGAGGCTCTTGAGGCATTAGAAAAAGAGGAAGGCAGATCCAAGCTGAACGATGACTGATGTTCTACTAAAGGAAAATGAGAGAATAGATGATTTGGAAATAAATGGGTTCCGTATTATACAGAACCCATTTTGTTTCTGTTTTGGAATGGATGCGGTGCTACTTGCAAACTTTGCAAATATCAGTTCAAAGGCAGATGTGCTGGATCTTGGAACCGGAACCGGAATCATTCCACTTCTCCTTGCTGCTAAATCTAAGGGGAAGAGCTGGACAGGACTGGAAATTCAGCCTGAAATGGTAGATATGGCTGAGAGGAGCGTAAAGCTTAACTCAGTAGAAGACCAATGTCATATAGTCGAGGGAGACCTTAAGAATATAAAGGAACTCTTTAAGCCAGGGCAGTTTGGCGCAGTTACGTCGAATCCTCCTTATATGAAGGAGAGCTCGGGGCTCAAGAATATGAAGGATACCGTTGTGATTGCGAGACACGAAGTGTGTGCAACGCTCGAGGATGTAGTTCAGGCGGCTTCTTATCTGTTGAAGACCAGTGGAACATTTACAATGGTTCATAGACCTACAAGACTTCCTGAAATAATGGAGCTAATGGTTAAATATCGTTTGGAACCGAAGCGCATGCAGCTGGTGCAGCCGCGTGCAAATAAGGAACCGAATCTGGTTCTGATAGAGGCTGTTAAGGAAGCGGGGCGCGAATGCAGAATGCTTCCAACACTTAATGTTTATGATGAAGACGGAAATTATACTGAGGAGCTGCTTAGGTACTACGGCAAGGAATCAGATAGTAAATAGTTTATAGGATAATTTGGTAGTAGGAAAAGAAGGGTAAAAATATGGCTGGAACATTATATTTGGTTGCTACGCCAATTGGAAATCTTGAAGATATGACCTTTCGTGCTGTACGTTTGCTGAAGGAGGTTGATCTTATAGCGGCCGAGGACACCAGAAATAGTATCAAACTTCTGAATCATTTTGATATTAAGACACATATGACCAGCTACCATGAATTTAATAGATATGATAAGGGTGAGGAACTGGTTGGAAAGCTGGAGGAAGGCTTGGATATTGCGCTGATAACAGATGCCGGGACTCCGGGAATCTCTGATCCTGGCGAGGTGCTCGTGGAAATGTGCTACGAGAGAGGAATAACAGTTGTTCCTGTGCCGGGTGCAGTTGCTGCGGTAAATGCGCTGGTGGCCTCTGGTCAGAAGACTAGAAGATTTGCATTTGAGGCATTTCTTCCACAGGATAAAAAGGAATGCTCTGCTGTTCTGGAGGAACTAAAGAGGGAGAGAAGAACCATCGTCCTCTATGAGGCGCCTCATAGGCTGGTGAAAACTCTTGAGGTTTTAGGTGAAACTCTGGGGCTGGATAGAGGAATTACTGTTTGTAAGGAGCTTACTAAGAAGCATGAAAGCTTTATAAAGACAACTATCGGAGCCCAGCTTGATCTTTATAGGAATACTGAGGCGGAACCTCGAGGAGAGTATGTACTAGTTATTGAAGGACTAAGCGATGAGGCAATAGAATCTGAGAAGAGAGCTGTCTGGGAAAGTCTTTCTGTCGAGGAACATATCAGAAAATATATGGATGAGGGCATTTCCAAGAAGGATGCAGTCAAAAAGGTTGCACAGGATAGAGGTGTCAGTAAGAGGGACATATATACGGTTGCAGTCGATATGGATAATGAGGTTAAATAGCCCTATAAACAAAGATTAATGTTGGCTAACCAAGTGACTGTGTAGTATACTCGCCATAGTAATCGATTTATTATTAATTTAAGGAGGATACTACTATGGCATTCGTTATAGGTGATTCATGTATATCATGTGGAACATGTGCAGGTAACTGCCCTGTTGGAGCAATCTCAGAGGGAGATGGACAGTTCGTTATCGATGCTGATTCATGCATCTCTTGTGGAGCTTGTGCAGCTAACTGCCCAGTTGATGCTATCACAGAAGGCTAATAGCTAAAAAGACTAAGAGGACCATCCCAAGGGGATGGTCTTTTTTTGTATTCGTTTGACTCTTGTTATAAGTCGCAAAAATAAAGAAAACCGGCTGATTTTAGGGGAATCAGCCGGCTAATTGTTCGTTTTTGCCATATATACTGTATTATTTATTTTTTGGTTTAGCTCACTCGGCCAAAAGGAAATTACTGTGATGTTTTACCCCCTAAACCTCTGGCTAAACCGGTTTGTCCAATAGCTTTATTTACGGGAATATGCCACTTGGGCTAAAATAAACTATGGACTAGTGCGATGTTCAAGGTTATAATATCAAAAAGGTTTTAATACCGCAACAGAAAGTTTTGGGTAACAACTATGAAGATTGAAAAAATTAATGACAATCAAATAAGTATTACACTGGGCAAGCATGATCTGGAGAAATATGATCTGACTATAAATGATTTACTTGGCAACCGTTCTGAGAAGGCCGAAGAGCTGCTTAGAGAACTTATGAACGTGGCTAGGGATGATTATGATTTTGAAACAAATGATGCTTCTATTGTTGTGGAAGCTATGCAGATAAATCAAGACTATCTTGTTTTTGTTGTAACTAAGCTGGGGGAGGGCGAGAACCTTGATCCTAGATATGAGTTAATGAAGAAGCTTCGTGACGGCGTCAGACATTTGGTAGAGGAAAACGATTTTGGAGAGCAGGATGGCACTAATGCTCCTGCACCTCAAGTGAAAGAAAAGGAGAAGTCTTCACCAGAAGAAAAACAGCCTGCCCCTCTCTATGGAGTTTGCTCCTTTGAGAGTATAGACAGACTGATTGTTGCAGCAAAATTATCTGAGAACTTCTATGATAGTGATAATTCACTATATAAAAATCCTGAGGATGGTCTATATTATCTTGTGTTTACAAGAAATAGAAATTCTGAAGAAGAATTCGATATAGTCAGCCGACATCTCAGAGAATTTGGTAAGTTCGGAAATGTCAGCTATGCCGCCAGATTCTATGTTGAAGAGCATTATGAGCTTCTTATAAAGGATAATGCCATGCAGTCTCTGGCTGAAATGTAATATTAAGAAAACATGCTGATTCTTCTGATATGTCTTTCGTCGTTTGAGAAAGGTGTATCGAGGAATGTATCTACTATCATAAGGGCAAGTCCAGGCCCTATAACTCTAGCTCCCAGGCATAGGATGTTTGCATCGTTATGCTCGCGAGTGGCTTTTGCAGAAAAAGTATCATGGCACAGTGCTGCTCTGATACCTTTTTCTTTATTAGCGGCCATTGACATTCCAATCCCTGTTCCGCATACAAGTATTCCGAGTTCGGCTTCCCCGTTTATAATAGCCTCAGTTACAGGCTTTGCATAGGTTGGATAATCGCAGGACTCCTCGCTATATGTCCCTACATCTGTCATCTCGATGCCTCGCTCTGACAGGTGGTCTATTATTTCCTGTTTAAGTCCGTATCCGCCGTGATCGCTTCCAATATAAACCTTCATATTTACCTCCAATAATGTTTATACATATATTACTCTGTGTCCCGCCGCCTTGAGCAGACGGTTCATTATGGCTCCGCCTAGTTCATAGTCCATAAAGCTTTCGCTATAAATATAGGCTGCGCCCATATCATCGCATTCTCTAAGTGCACTATAAAGCCTTGCGGCAACAGTTATTCCATCAGTTACACTTCCGACTGTTATTACATCGTCAGTATTATATAGGTGAGCGTGTTCCTGTGGTACTAGTATTTTAACTATATACCCAGAAGATTTTTTCTCATTATATAGTGCATTTATCTTATCTGCTACAGTTGTAGCTGAGTCTGAATCTAATGATTTGACCTGACTGTTTTCACAGTCTGCGCTTTTCTCAACTATGGATAGCTCTCCTGAAGGAGAATAGTGAGTATATTTCATACCAGGAGCCTTAGGTCTGATATTAGGGTCTGGTCGAATAAGAGTCGGATCTATATCTACCTCACCAATCAACTCCTCTAGCATTTTCTTTGTTATATATCCAGGTCTTAGTATAGTAGGCTTGTCGCCGGACAGGTCAACTATTGTTGATTCTATTCCGATTCCTACCGGTCCTCCGTCGATTACTGCCTCAATTCTTCCGTTTAGATCCTCCATAACATGCTGAGCAGTTGTTGGGGATGGACGTCCAGAGGTGTTGGCTGATGGTGCGGCTATATAGAGTCCGCTTAGGTTAATCAGCTTCAGTGCTGCAGGATGTGAAGGCATTCTTATAGCGACTGTAGAGAGTCCTCCGGTTGTGGTGTCCGGAACTATTTCTTTTTTTGGTAGTATTATGGTGAGAGGACCTGGCCAGAAGGCTTCCATAAGTACCTTGGCGGTTTCGGGAACCTCTGTGGCTAGCTCATACACAGATGCTGTATCTGCGATATGAACTATCAGTGGGTTGTCGGAAGGTCTTCCCTTTGCGCTATATATATGTTCTGATGACGTTGAAGAGAGAGCATTTCCTCCGAGTCCATAAACTGTTTCCGTTGGAAATGCCACTAGTCCGCCATTTTTAAGTATCTCGGCGGCGCTTTCTATATCTTTATCGTCGTCGGAGAAAAGTCTGGTTTCTATGTTCATTCTTAGTCTCCACTCATATTTCCGCTTAGGACCTTCTCAAGTATATGGTCATGAGCGGTATTTTCATATGTGTCAGGTAATGGTTCGATATCTCCATTTCCGTATTTGTTCTTCAGAGTAACGCTGATCAGATGGTCAGCGAACTTAGGATTCTTTGGAAGGATAGGACCGTGACTGTAGGAACCATATACATTTTTATAATGTATTCCTTCCGTTTTATCCTCGCCATTGTTGCCGAAACCGCTTAGTATAGTTCCGAGAGGATTTGTTCCCTCGCCTAGATAAGTACGGCCGCTGTGGTTCTCGAAGCCTACTATATCTGTATCGCCTGCTTCTGGCGGACAGTGAAAGGCATAATTGCCGATCATTCTGACGTCGCCACCGATAGTATGGAAATCTACTGCTCCGAGAAACTGCATTTTCTCGCCTTCCTTGGTTTCGTAGTAATGTCCCATCATCTGGTAGCCACCACAGATGCAGAGGAAGGTTTTGCCATCCTCGATAGCAGCCTTGATGTTGTCACCTTTGCCTGCCTTTAGGTCACTGAGAAGAACTTCCTGTTCGAAATCCTGGCCTCCACCGATGAAGAAAAGGTCGAAATCAGTGAGACTCAGCTGGTCACCCAGCTTTACCTCGGTCACGTCGCAGTCGATTCCTCGCCACTCAAGACGCTTCTTAAGACATATTATATTTCCTCTGTCTCCGTAGAGGTTCAGCACCTCTGGAAACATATGGGCTATTCGAATAGTTCTGTCTGCCATTATGCTTTCTGATCCTTCCAAAATTCTTTCTTGCCCGTTGCGGCACCAACTACAGCTCTGAGAGCCAGCATGGAGGTATAGTTTGGCAAGATAAATACTGGTAACTTATGGCTAGTCATTTGCTCTAGCAACTTATTATTGTCTTCAATAAGTGTTATATGATCCTCAGGGGCGTCTGCATACTTGAGACGAACCTGCATATCTGTAGCTCTAGTTCCTGATACGTATATATGCTTACAGTGAGGGTCGTGAGCGACCTTTTCGTGCTCTGCATCCCATATCCAGGAGATGTCGTGACCATCAGCAGTCTTGTCATTTAAACAGAATACTGCAATATAGTCCTCTCCAAGAGAGGATAAGTAGCTAAGTGACTGGTTACATCCTGCAGGATTCTTGACCAGAATCATCTGAATATCTACATTATTATATGTAAAGGTTTCCATTCGTCCGAAGCTGGAGCTTACATTTGCAAGTGAACTTGTAATATCAGCCTTGTTCCAGCCGGCAGCCTCGTATGCTCCTATAGCTGCGATAGCATTATATACATTATATAGAGCGGGAAGACCGATATGGATTTCTTCTATATTATTATCAGCTTTGAAATGTGCTTTTATATCGCTTCCCTTAGCAGAAATGTTTATAGACTCGATTTCAAGGTCTGGCGTCATTCTCTTATAGCCACAATTAGGACAGTAGAAGCCTCCTAAATGTGCATATGTATGATATTCATACTTATATTCAGTTCCGCAGCTGATACAGTATTTTGCATCGGACAGCTCGTCGGCTTTCGAGTCGTCCGTCGCGGCGGACTTTCCTATACCATAATAGTAGACCTTGTTAGGAACATCCTTTGCAAGGGACGAGGTAAGAGAACAGTCTGCATTTAAACAAAGAGTAGAATCTGGGACAAGGCTGACGCCACGCCTTATCTCTTCGAGAGTATGCATGACTTCACCGTATCTATCGAGCTGGTCTCTGAAAAGGTTAGTAACTACAATAACCTTTGGCTTTATAAGAGGGACAACCTTCTTAAGAGCACCCTCGTCACATTCGATTATTGCGTATTTTTTCTTTGGACGCCCGCTTAAAGTGGCGTTAGATGTGAACTCGGCAGTAACTCCAGTCAGTAGATTCGCGCCGGAGATATTTGACAGGGGCTCTATTCCACTTTCCTGAAGGGCATTTCTCAGCATGCTGCAGGTGGTGGTCTTGCCATTTGTTCCTGTTACAACGATAATCTCCATATCTTTAGAGACTACCTCAAGGATTCTTTTATCGAAAACCATTGCGGCGCGGCCTGGAAGAGTAGTTCCTCCGCGGTGACCAAGCCGAAGAGCATTTCTTGTTATTTTACAAGCTGCTACGGACAAAAAGGTTGTAAGTCCTAAGTGTTTTTTCATGAGTTTCTTCCTATTATATAATGTAAATTTTTGTATGCTTATTTGATGTAATAATTTGGTACAATAATATAGTTGATATTATTGTCATATAATCAGTATTGCTTTTCAGGAATGGCAGTAGTATACTACCGAAAAGCTTGAAAACACTAACATAGGAAAGAGTAGCATAAAATATGTTTTATTTCAATCCTGTATAGTTTATGTTTCGATACATAACGTTTTTGTGTTGACAAGAAAAGGTGTTGATGGTATTATTTACCTGTAACAATTTCGTAACAAATCGATTGAGAATGTAAAAAAAATGTAACAAACCACAAGATATTGTGGCTTAAGTGATTATAGGAGGTTACATAATGTATAAACCAACTAAGAGAGTTTTAGCTGCTTGCCTAGCTGCAGGAATGCTTCTGACAGTTGTCGGAGTACGTTCTGATGTACAAGCTGGACAGGATTATGACTCATCTAACGTGGGAATCTCTGTAAAAGTAGGAGAATATTTGGAAGGAAATGGAGCCGAGGATCCTGTATCTGATCTTACAGATGGCAGTGTTACTATGGCTGATGTATATGCTGAACCAACAGCAACAGATGCTGAACCTGAGGTTGATCTTCAGGCAAAGACAGCTTCACTCACAAATGCGGAAATCTTTCCACAGTTCCAGGATAGAGCTGTAGCAACAACAGAAGGCAAGGTTAACATCAGAGTTGCTTCTAGTACAGATGCCGAGGTTATCGGTGCTCTTGATAGAGGTGGTGTATGTCTTGTTGATGAGGTTGGTGATGAGTGGTCACTTATTGAGTCTGGTACTTGCGTAGGTTATATCGCAAATGAGTACCTTGCATATGGTGATGACGCAGGTCAGTGGTGCCTTGATAATGGTATCGTCAGAAGTGGTGTTGTTAATACAGCTACACTGAAGGTTAGAGCAGAAAAGGACGAGAACAGCGAATGCTTAACTCTTATACCTGAAGGCGAAGAGTATTATGTATATAGTCAGGGCGATGAATGGACAGAAATCGCTGTTGATGATGACATCCGTGGATTTGTAAAGAGTGAGTATATAGATGTATCTTTCAATAATCCAAGAGCTGTTTCAGTAGAAGAACAGGCAGAGATGGATAGAATTGCTAAGGAAGAGGCAGATAGAGCATGGCTTGAGTATCTGGCTCAGCAGGCTGCACTTCAGCAGCAGGCAGCTGCACCACAAGGTGGCGGCGGCGGAACAAGAAGACAGGCTACATATACTGCTACCCAGACAACTGGTGGCGGTGGCGGCGGCGGAGCAGCAGCTCCAGCACCAACTCAAACATATGCAGCACCAGCTGGTTCAGGTGGAGCAGATCTTGTAAACTATGCTAATCAGTTCGTTGGTAACTCTTATAAGTGGGGTGGTACTTCACTTACAAACGGTGCAGACTGTTCAGGTTTCGTTCAGTCAGTATATGCTAATTATGGATATTCACTTCCTCGTACAGCAGCTCAGCAGTCTGGAGCAGGTACAGAGGTTAGCCTTTCAGATATTCAGGCAGGAGACCTTCTCTTCTATAGTAATGGTGGAGATATTGGTCACGTAGCTATTTATGAAGGTAATGGACAGATTGTACACGCATCTAACTCTAGAGATGGTATCAAGACATCTTCATATGACTACAGAACACCTGTTAAGGCTGTCAGAGTTATCGGACAGTAATCTGTAACAATTTAGTTATAAACAGTCCCCGGAAGCGAATTCCGGGGATTTTTGTTATTTATACGCTAAACTAGCGGGTAATTGTGCAAGTTGCACAATAGAAGGTGATGTCGGTTGACCATAATTAACATAACCTTATTATTTTGCGTGTTGATAACTAAGCCCACAAACGCACTAAATTCGTGTTATTAACAAAGTTATCCACATTGTCAACATGAAAATGGTGGACATAATCTGTTTTTTGGAGAGTTATAAAATAATAAAATTTCGTGATTTCTAACAAACTTTTACAATTTTATTAAAATTTTGAGTCATTTAATCATTTATGATGATGTAACTTTGATTGAATGAAGTAATATATTATGATATAATTCATTTAAACATGTATCCGGAAAGGGGGTTTTCTGGAAAGCATGTATTTCTAGAGAGAAGGAGACTAAAATTATGAACTATATGATCAGTGGAAAGAATATTGATGTAACAGAGGGACTTAAGTCAGCTATCTATGACAAGCTTGGAAGACTTGAAAAGTTTTTCGCCGAGGATGCAAATGCGCAGGTTACTCTATCTGTAGAAAAGGAGAGACAGAAGATAGAGGTTACAATCCCTATGAAGGGACATATTAT
>CAMKQB010000007.1 GCA_946414825.1 uncultured Lachnospiraceae bacterium | reverse complement strand
TTTGCATATGTGCAAAACAGAAACGTCCCTATTTGCACACCTATACTGAAAGTGAGTAAATAAGAAACGACCCTATTTACTCACTTCATTTGTTTCAATATTTAAATCTCTGAATAGAGCTGCTCGTAAATCTTAGCACTCTGATCCCAGCTGAAATCCTTCTGCATAGCTCTCTTCATCATTTCCTGCCATGCTGGCTTATCATCGAAGAAGATACGCTTTGAATAATTAATTGTATTCAGAAGCTCTCTTGCATCATAATTAGCGAAACTGAAACCAGTACCGGTTCCTTCATATTCGTTGTAAGGCTCTACTGTATCCTTAAGTCCACCTGTCTCACGAACTATTGGAAGAGAACCATACTTAAGAGCCATAAGCTGTGTCAGTCCACAAGGCTCAAATCTTGATGGAACAAGTATACTATCACAACCTGCATATATCTTATGAGATAACTCATCACTGAAGTAAATATTCGCTGAAAGCTTAGCAGGATGGAAGCCCTGATAATACTTAAACATTTCTTCGTATCTTCTATCTCCAGTTCCAAGAACAACGAGCTGAGTACCATCTGTCATGATATCGTTCATGATGTGATCTATCAGATCAAGTCCCTTCTGGTCAGTGAGTCGAGATACTATACCCATCATATAAGCATTCTCATCTTCAGGAAGTCCAAGTTCTCTCTGAAGCGCAAGCTTATTCTTAACCTTATTCTTCTTATAGTTTCTGGTATTATATTTACATTCTATCTTCTCATCCTTAGCAGGATTGAAAATGTCATAATCAATACCATTTACTATGCCCCATAGAGACTGCCAACGTGCCTGCAGCAAACCGTCTAGACCTTCACCATAATATGGAGTCTGAATCTCATGAGCATAAGTATTTGAAACTGTTGTAATCTTATCAGCATATACAAGTCCGCCCTTCAGCATACTTGCATCCTTATTCATTTCCAGCTTATCAGGTGTGAAGAGATCACTTGGAAGTCCGGAATATTCCTGAACTGTCTTGATATCCCAACGACCCTGGAACTGAAGATTATGAATAGTCATAATTGACTTGATTCCCTGATAAAATGGATTGCTAGCGAAAAGCGTTTTAAGGTAAACAGGAACCAGACCAGACTGCCAATCGTGACAGTGAATAATGTCAGGTCTGAAGCCTATGCTTGGGAGAATTGATAGAGCCGCTTTACAGAAATAGCAGAACTTCTCTATATCCCATTTAACATCGCCATAGATGTTGAATCCATTGAAGTAATACTCATTATCGATGAAGTATACAGGAACTCCTTCATACTCCATGTACATAACACCGACATACTGCTGCTTCCAGCCGATATCCATATGGAAATGTGTTATATACTTCATGTTCTTCTTAAACTTCTCAGGAAGACACATATAATTAGGAATAATGACTCTTACATCATATTCATTACGATTAAACTTCTTAGGAAGTGTTCCTACTACATCTGCAAGTCCGCCGGTCTTAATAAATGGAACACATTCTGAAGCAATATATGCTACTTTTTTCATACACTAAATCCTCCCAGTTAACTGAAAATACCCACTCATAATTATATCATTAAACACTAAGTTTTAACACTATTTATTAAGCTTGATTTCTAGAAATTTCTTAATCATATCTACGCATCCGCTGATACCCAGCTTCGATGTATCGAGCGAAAGATCATAGTTCTTGATGTCTGTCCACTCGCATCCGGTGTATTTGAAATAATAGTCAGCCTTTCTCTCATCAACCTTAGCCAGATAGTTTCTCAGTTCATTTTCCGGCATATAATGTCTGGAAGCTGCTCTCTTCATCTTGAAACCTATAGGAGCATGGACGAATACATTTATTGCATTTGGATTATCCTTCAAAATGTAATTAGCACATCTACCAACTATTATGCAGGACTCTCTATGAGCCAGCTCTGTGATTATCTCTGACTGATAGTCATATATATTCCTGATATATACCATATCGTCATCGGCAATCTTGGTAGTAAGCACATCATCTACTTCCGGTGAAGGGAGTGGATCTGAGTATATCTCTTTCGCTACGTCGAATAGAGATGTATCCTTGATTCTGTCATCATGTGCGACAGCATCATCCTTCATATTTTCATTCTTCGATACCAGTCTGAACATCTCACTGTTATAGCAATTCACCCCAAGTTCTTCGGCCAGTCTTGTTCCAATTTTCTGACCACCAGAGCAATACTCTCTTGCTATAGTGACTACGAATTTTTCCATACGCTCCCCTCCTGTTTTATACTAAGTTAGTCTGTTATTCTACGTTTGTGTAAACATCCTGAACGTCATCATCCTCGTCAAGAAGATCAAGGATACGATCAAGGTTCTTCTGAACCTCATCATCTGTCACAGCCACATAATTCTGTGGAATCATAGTAACTTCAGCTGACGCCATTACTATACCCTCTTTCTCAAGTGCAGCTCTTACATCCGAGAAATCCTCCGGAGCTGTAATTATCTCGAAGGAGTCCTCTTCCTCTGCGAAATCCTCTGCACCGGCATCAAGCGCCATCATCATCAGGTCGTCTGCCTCTAGATCTGTATCTTCCTTAGCTATGATAATCTGTCCCTTTTCATCGAACATATAAGATACACATCCAGTAGTACCGATGCTTCCGCCGCCCTTTGTAAATGCACTTCTTACGTTTGCAGCAGTACGGTTCTTGTTATCTGTAAGGCACTTAACTATAATAGCTATTCCACCTGGGCCATAGCCCTCATATGTATTATATGAATAATTAACATTCTCAAGATCACCAGCAGCCTTCTTGATACCTCTTTCGATTGTATCATTTGGCATGTTGTTAGCCTTTGCCTTTGCTATTACATCACGCAGCTTTGAATTATTATCTGGGTTTGGGCCACCCTCTTTAACTGCTACAGCAATTTCACGTCCAATGACTGTGAAAGCCTTTCCCTTAGCTGCATCGTTCTTTTCCTTCTTAACTCTAATGTTTGCAAATTTTGAATGTCCTGACATTTTATTTTTCCTCTTACTTCCTTTTTCTATTTTTATACTTAGCCACTTTGTCCGATTATTATCTTCAAATTATTCTTGAAAGCTTTTGTTTTAGTTACTCGGAATCTTGTGGCTCACTTTCGCTCATCTTTGTAATCTTAACCGACTTAATCAGCATATCCTCGACCTCAAGAATATCAAACGAGAATCCCCCATAATCAATATGAAGATTCTCATCCTCCTTTGGAAATCCTCCCAGCTTATAGAGAAGAAATCCATTGAGGGTTTCTATATCTGTGTCCGGAAACTCGAGCCCCTCTATCTCCGACTCCAGATCATGCAGCTTGATCATTCCATCTGCCACATAACCATCGTTACTAGTTTCCATCACTTCTTCAGTTTCAGAATCATGTTCATCCCAGATATTTCCAACTATCTCTTCGAGAACATCCTCCAGCGTTACCAGTCCATCTGTCTGACCATATTCATCAAGAACTATAGCCATATGCTTCTTCTCTTTTTGCATCGTCTTCAGAAGCTTCAGCGTGTCATACGCCGGATGGATTATAAGTGCCTCTTCTATCACGTCTGCAACACTGGCCTCCGGATTCTCCAGATACAGCTTAGTCATATCCTTTAAATGCACCATTCCGATTATGTTATCGATATCCTCTTCATAAACAGGATATCTCGAATAACCACTTTCCAGACAATCTACTATTATCTCACCGATGGTTGAATCCTTGCTAACCGCGTAGATATTACTGCGGCTGGTCATTATCTCTCTAACCTGCATATCATCCAGATCAAGGATATTTGAAATCATTTCCACCTCATCCTCTTGAATGAAACCCGATTTCTGCCCTTCCTCAACCATGGAAAGAATTTCTTCTTCCACCTGTTCTTCGTCTTTTTTCTTAAACATAAAACTCCTACTGTTCTTAAATTATTAACTGTTTTATTATTGTATCATAAATGCTTCATTTAATCGACCAATATAGCTAAATTGTCTGCACAAAAAAGCATTTCTAAACCAGATAATTTACTACGTAGCATTCTTTTCCATTCTTCATATATACTCTTGGAACTCGTCTGCTGATATTACATACCTCCTCATAATTGAAGCTATTCGCAGGCTCAGCAACCTCTTCTACAGAAATGCTCCTGTCGCCCTGAGTTCCAAAGAGAACCACCTCATCTCCAACCTTAACCGGTGACACCTTATCTATCTCGGTAACATCAACCATTATCTGGTCCATGCATACACGCCCTACTATTGGGGCGTACTTTCCATTTATAAGAACTCTTCCAATATTTGAAAGCGCCCTTGGATAACCATCTGCATAGCCTACTGCTATAGTCGCTATTCTGGTATCCTTCTCTGTTGTATATGTCCATCCGTAACCTACTCCACGACCAGCCTCCAGCGTCTTGATATGAACAACCTTCGACTTAAGAGTCATAGCAGGTTTTAGAACCACCGACTTATCTATCTCCTCTGATGGATATAGACCATAGATTACTATACCAAGCCTGTACATATTATAGCCATCAGAATGTATCTCCATAGCACCGGCACTGTTATCGATATGCTTTATCTCGAAACTGGCTCCGCGACTTTCCATTTCAGATACGAACCAGCTGAAGTTTTCATATTGCTTTTTAGCATCTGATTTGTCAATATAGTCTGCCTTAGCATAATGGGTAAAGATGCCCTGAGCATCTACGCCTTCCATATTGTAAACATCCATCGCAAGCGCCACTTCAGAATCTGTGCACTGGAAGCCTATGCGGCTCATACCACTATCAACCTTGATGTGAACCTTTGCATTTTTTCCCAGGCGTAGTGCAGTTTCAGAAAGCTTTGCAGCCTCGTCCTTATCATATATAGCAATAGTCACATTATGCTCTATTGCCCTTACATAGTCCTCCACATCCGTATATCCAAGAATCAGAATAGGCTTCGTAATTTCAGCATTTCTTAGCTCTACTGCCTCATCCATAGTGGCTACTGCATAGTAGTCCGCCAGATCATCCATTTCCTTCGCGAGAGGAACTGAACCATGTCCATAAGCATCCGCCTTAATGACAAGGCAGGTCTTCTTATCACTTGGATTCAGTGCCTTCACTGTCTCGATATTATATCTGATTGCATCTAAGTCTATGTCTGCTTCTACTCTTCTGTAACTCATGATTTTTCCTCTTATATATTTATGATTCTCCAAATCGCCAATTTCATTTCATCCTTCAGAATGGCAGAGAACTGATATTGCTTTAATTATATCCCTTGCCATCATCGGATACTCTCCAACCTCTTTCCTTGCTTTGTCGCCTGCTCTGCTATGAAGGTTCACAGCTGCACAAACCATGTCTGGTATTCTTCCCTTATCACACTGTGCAAGAAGCCCCGCTATCATACCGGCCAGGACATCTCCTGATCCGCCTTTAGACATACCGGAATTTCCGGTAGTATTTACATACAGCGGACACTCTCTGGCATATCCTTCCATACCAGAAGCATCATCCAGATTGTTTCTGTAAGCAACAACTGTTCTTGCATCCTTAAGAACAACTATTATGCCTTCATTATATGCCAGACTATATGCCTGACTCTTTCTAAAGTCCTTAAGGAACTGAATGCCATCACTATATCCTAGTCCGCTTAGCATAAGGTCATATGTTTCCTTGTCGTATCCAGCCTTAACTATTCTAAGCATCTCCATCATATGCGGAGTTATTATTACATTTCCTATTCCAAGCTTTGAGGTGAAGGACCTAAACCCTTCATGTGGAGAGTCCATTGAAATTATATTCAATGCATCCGCATCAAGTATCAGTCTCTGACCTTCCGTAACTGTATCCGCCAAATGTTTCATTAGCTGTTTTGATACATCACTCGTACCCAGTCCCGGTCCTGCAAGTATTACATCCGCCCACTTAACTGACGATCTGAAGTTCTCCACAAACTCATCATTTAAGCTAACTTCAGCGCCCTTTCTAAAAAGCCCTTTTCCGCTGTCTTCCGTAATGCTATCTGTATCATATGTAAGTATCATTGCCTCAGGCAGCTTATCACATAGAATATCTCTGTTTCTTATATCCGTAACAACCTTAACCAGTCCTGCACCAACTCTATAAGCCGCTTCCGCCGCCATATAGACTGCACCATATATATCCCTAGAGCCTGCTACTATGAGGACTTTACCATAGGTACCTTTATTTGAATCGCCCTTTCTGGCAGGTAGGATCTTGGCAACCTCCGCATCCTCATATTCATGACAAATGTATATATTTTCAGTCGCCGTCTGACTATTACGCGCTATCTCAGCCTCACTAATGTCATATACACCCTGGTCACGGAGAACCTCAGCCATTTTCTTTACATCTTCAGGAACGTATAGACCTATACTCTTGCAGCGGATATCGCCGGAGTACTCGCGACCTTCATTCAGAAGCATTCCATACTTTATATATTCAAATGTAACTGTCATATCACATCTGACTGCCCTTCCAAGTATACGCCCTGTATCAGCACTTATTCCACTTGGAATATCAACCCCAACAACAAATGTAGTTGAAGGAGTAGCATTTATTGCATCTACCACTTCGGCCTGGACTCCTGTCACAGCTCTAGTAAGTCCAACTCCGAAAATGCCATCTATTACTACCTTATATGCATCGATACCATTTATCTGTCCCTTATCATCCCGGATATCCACAAATGATACGTTTCTTTTCTTAGCCTTTTCTATCTCTATCTGATAAGAATCTGTTTTCTTACTTATTCCATTTATCTCATAGATATAGGTGTTATAGCCCATATCCTTTAACATCCAGGCAGCAGCCACTGCATCGCCACCATTATTTCCACTCTCGACAATTGCGAGTATCTTATCCTTTGACCTATCAAAACTAATATTCTTATCAGAGATTACGCCATCTATCGCCTCAGCCAGCTTACCTGCCGCTGACTCCATAAGCGTGATTCCGGATATACCAAGATTAGTCTGGGTATATTTGTCTATCGCCTGTGCTTGTTTTCCTGTCAGATAGTATTTCAAACTAATCCTCCTAAAGAGTACTTAAAGTCTGCCAAGTGAATATATCTTGTTTATATCTCCCGAGAACACGCCATATGGCCAATATCTGCAGCTTCTATCATAGGACGCCGGATCATTTACCATGAATCCATTCTCGTTATATCCATAAATCACTATGAAATGGCCCGCACCTGAGTGAGTGAAATTACCATAGTGCACACTGAGCACGAGCATCTCACCTCTATCAATGGCAGCCTTCATTGTCGCCTCGTCATTTGATATCTCATTACAGTAGAGTCCAAAATCAGAACAACCATTTAGGAAAAGTCCGTGAGCTGTACCTGCTCCCGGCACGTAATAATTATGATTCATGCTATAGCTTGCAATCATAGGAGGCGAAGCATTTGAAATATTAGTAAGTGCTGTGATAACCATGGCAAAGCAGGTTGGTCCACAAGCCGAGGACTTCATAGTACCTGTTCCATATGGAAATGTAGCCCATCTCGGATCGTACTGCAGAAATAGCGGATGTGCCGCAGCAATCTCCGCATCAGTAAGTGAAAGCACGAGACCTCCAGACAGATCCACCTGATTCATACTTGATACGACCTCGATACCATTATAGTTAAATGCACTACTACTCGTTCTAGCTTCCTGCTCAGCAGCAGCTATTATCGCCTCGTCCTCTGCCGATAGTTCTTCATCTGAAGTTACTATATCAGGCGCATCCTCCTTGGCATCACCAATCATGTCATCGTATTCCTCATCCTCTGGAGTAAGGTCTTTCACCTCCTCTGTACTCTGCTCAGCCTGAGCCAAAGCCGCCTGAGACTTGTTATACTCCGCCAGGAGCATGTTACTTATTTCCTCATCGCTGTAAACCGACTGTTTCTCAGTCGTGGGCTCCTGTTTGCCACCTCCATCGAACTTAAGAGAAAGCACAAAAACAACAACCAGCAGAACTGGAAGTATTACGAATATGCTGATGAGTTTTGTTTTCTTTTTCATGCTGACTCCTATTTCTAATAAATAATAAGATACCTGGTATGGCATAAACCATACCGGGTATCCGAATAATAAACCTGAATACTATTTAGTCATGAAGCTTTCTCTTATCAACTACTCTAACAGCCTTTCCTTCACTTCTAACAATTGACTTAGGAGGAAGAAGGTGCATCTTAGGTCTGATACCAAGCATCTGAACCATAGCTCCTGTAAGAGACTTTCTAGCCTTCTCAAGGTCTTCATCTTCCTTCATCTGCTTGAACTGCTCTTCTGACAGCTCAACATTTATATCAAATGTATCCTCGTTACCGATACGGTCTACCATAATCTGGTAGTTAGGTGTATATCCGCACTTCAGAAGAACTGTCTCTATCTGTGATGGGAATACATTTACACCACGAATAATCATCATATCATCTGAACGTCCCTTTGGCTTACACATCTTGATATGTGTACGTCCACAAGAACACTGCTCTCTCTTCAGAACTACGAGGTCACGAGTTCTATATCTAAGAAGTGGAAATGCCTCTTTGTCGAGAGAAGTAAAAACAAGTTCTCCTTCTGAACCCTCAGGAAGAACTTCTCCTGTATCAGGATCTATAACCTCTGCATAGAAATGATCCTCATTGATATGCATTCCTGACTGTGCCTCACACTCGAAGGAAACACCAGGTCCACTTATCTCTGTAAGTCCATATATATCATAAGCCTTGATTCCAAGACTCTGCTCTATACTGTGGCGCATTTCCTCTGTCCATGGTTCTGCACCGAAGATACCTGCCTTCAGGTTGATATCATCCGCTGTCATTCCCATGTCATGAAGCTTCTCACCTATATATGCAGCATATGAAGGTGTACAGCAAAGAATAGTTGCATTTAAGTCCTTCATAAACTGTATCTGTCTCTCTGTATTTCCGGATGACATAGGAATTGTAAGACTTCCTACCTTATGCGATCCGTCATGAAGTCCGGCACCACCTGTAAAGAGTCCATAACCATAAGCTACCTGAACAACATCCTTCTCGGATCCCCCAGCTGCCACAATAGCTCTGGCACAGCACTCTGCCCACAGATCTATATCATTCTGTGTATAGAATGCAACTACTCTTCTACCTGTTGTACCACTTGTAGAATGTATACGCACGCAATCCTTAACCGGTCTGCAAAGAAGGCCATATGGATATGCCTCTCTCAGATCATTCTTTGTAAGGAATGGAAGCTTGCTAATATCCTCCATGCACTTTATATCTTCAGGCTTTACGCCCTTCTCATCCATAAGATTACGGTAGTACTCATTATTATCATATACATACTTAACCTGCTTTAAAAACTTCTCCTCCTGAAGTGCCTTAATCTTCTCGACCGGCATTGTCTCAATTTCTTCTTGGAAATACATCTTTTTAGCCATTTTTTACTACTCCTCCGCTGACATTAAAGATATCTCTTTGTTTAAAAAACAAAGGGCGGCTGAATTCACAGCCACCCATCATTTTACTATATTTAGTTGCTAAAAACAACAGACTCTTGCTTATTTACTCATTTTAATTATTAATGACAAGAGCGCCATCCGCCTCATCAATAGTAACTGTATCGCCCACCTTGAGGCTGTTACTCAGTATCGCCCTGGCAACCAGCGTCTCAACATTCTTCTGAAGGAATCTCTTAAGTGGTCTTGCGCCATATACAGGATCGTAACCACATTCAATGACGTAATCTCTCGCCTTATCGGTGAGCTTAATGCTTATTTCTCTATCTGCAACACGCCTGTTCAGATCCTTCATCAGAAGTTCGACTATTCCAGATATATTATCCTTGGTAAGCGGCTTGAACATGATAACCTCATCCAAACGGTTCAGGAACTCCGGTCTGAAATGCAGTTTCAGGCTTTCATTTACCTGCTCTTCTGCCTCTGGCTTAATATTGCCATCATCATCAATTCCTTCCAGCAGGAACTCTGAACCGATGTTTGAAGTCATAATAAGAATGGTATTCTTGAAATCAACCACATTACCCTTTGAATCAGTAATTCGACCATCATCAAGTATCTGAAGCATTATGTTGAATACATCAGGATGGGCCTTCTCTACCTCATCAAATAGAACGACTGAATATGGGCTACGCCTTACGGCATCTGTCAGCTGTCCACCCTCATCATATCCGACATATCCAGGAGGGGCTCCGATGAGTCGTGACACACTATGCTTCTCCATATATTCACTCATATCTATTCTGATAATATTTGCTTCGTTATCAAAGAGCGCTTCTGCCAGAGTTTTAGCAAGCTCTGTTTTACCAACACCTGTAGGACCAAGGAAGAGAAATGAACCTATTGGCTTCGTTGGATCCTTGATGCCAGCCTTCGAGCGTATTATAGCTTCACTAACCATCGAAACGGCCTCATCCTGTCCAACCACTCTCTTATGGAGCTCATCAGATAGATGAAGTGTCTTGTTACGTTCAGACTCCGACAGCTTTGATACAGGTATTCCCGTCCACTTTGAGATTATCTTAGCTATCTCTTCATCTGTGACAGTTTCATGCAGCAGCTGTCTCTCCTTGATGGATGAACTATTCTCCAGCTCCTCCAGCTCCTTTTTCAAGCCTGGAATCTTGCCATATTGAAGCTCTGCAGCCTTGTTATAGTCGCCCTTTCTCTGAGCAATCTCAAGGTTATCCTTGGCATTTTCTATTTCTTCTCTAAGAGTTCTAACTCTCTCAACCTCTGCCTTCTCATTCTCCCAGGTTGCCTTCATCGAGCTGGCCTTTTCCTTTAATTCAGCCAGTTCAGCCTTGAGGCTTTCCAGTCTCTCCTTGGACAGATGATCATCTTCATTCTTAAGAGCTGTCTCCTCTATCTCCAGCTGCATTATTTTCCTCTGGATTTCATCCACCTCAGCCGGCATAGAATTCAGCTCGGTTTTGATCATTGCACATGCCTCATCCACTAGGTCAATAGCCTTATCAGGAAGGAATCTATCTGTGATATATCTATTCGAAAGTGTTGCTGCAGCTACAAGTGCACCATCATTTATCTTAACCCCGTGGAATACCTCGTAACGATTCTTGATTCCACGAAGAATGGAAATGGTATCTTCAACAGTTGGTTCCTTAACCATTACTGGCTGGAATCTTCTCTCAAGCGCCTTATCCGTCTCGATATATTTGCGGTACTCATCCACTGTAGTGGCACCGATACAATGCAGCTCACCACGAGCAAGCATAGGTTTCAGCATATTTCCTGCATCCAGCGAACCATCGGTCTTACCGGCACCAACAATAGTATGAAGCTCATCTATAAAGAGAATGATTCGTCCCTCTGACTTCTTAACCTCATCCAGTACCGACTTAAGTCTCTCCTCGAACTCACCTCTATACTTAGCACCTGCAATAAGCGAACCCATATCCAGTGCAAATATTTCTTTATCCTTAAGTGAATCAGGAACATCGCCCTTTACAATTCTCTGAGCCAGTCCCTCTATAGCAGCCGTTTTACCAACACCAGGATCACCTATAAGAACCGGATTATTCTTTGTCTTACGAGAAAGGATACGTACGATATTTCTTATCTCATTATCTCGTCCTATAACAGGATCCAGCTTCTGCTCTCGGGCACGCTGAACCAGATTATATCCAAACTTCTCAAGTGCGTCATAAGTATCCTCTGGATTATCAGACTCCACCTTCTTGTTACCTCGTACATCAGCAAGAGCCTTCATAAATGCATTCTTAGTTATAGAAAACTTCTTAATCAGGTCTTTAACATCTGCGCCACCCTTATCCATAAGAGCTATAAAAAGATGTTCTACCGATATAAAATCGTCGCCCATTTTCTTAGCTTCGGTTTCGGCCGCGAGCAGAACTCTACTCATTTCCTGGCCCATATATATGTCCTCTGAAGAACCTGATACATGAGGTTTTGATTGTACCAGTTTCTCACACTCGTCTATAAATGCAGCTGTTGCAATTCCCATATTATCAAGTAGTTTCTTAATCAAGCTATCATCGATAGTTAGTACGCTATATAAAAGATGCGCCGATGATACCTCTTGATTGTTATACTCCATAGCAAGTCTCTGGCATTCCTCCACTGCTTCTATAGACTTCCTTGTAAGCTTATCTGCATTCATTCTAATCAACTCCTTTCTACTTCGAATTTTGTCCTGTTAGCACTCTCGTCTGGTGAGTGCTAATCATTATCTGAATATGTTATAACACCTGCTGTCCTCATTGTCAACACATATTTACAGATGTTATAATTGTACATAGTTGTTTACGCATTGATTGAGAAAGTTTCGAAGAAATGAAGCAATCATTATGCTATTTATACGAATTGGAGGTTACACTATGCAAAAAAAAGAAAAGACCATGGGACTCATTATGGCCATTATTGTTTCCGCTATTATGGGACTCATTTTCCCTATTGTCGCCAGAAAGATAGCCAGTCCTGAGGCACTTGCCTCTATGCCACCAGTTGCCATCATGCTAATCTCCAGCGTCATAGAATCTGTAATCGTTGGAATAATTGTAGCAATAGTTATTCCTATCGGCAAAATGGGACGAGCTATGACAATCAAGGCAAATGCAAGACCTGGCTCACTTAAGTTTAATCTTATCAACAGTATTCCATTTGCAGTCATAAATGCTATATTAGTAAGTGCCATCGTTAGTTTTATAAGCGTGGCCCAGTCCTATGCTCATATCCCTGCAGGGGAGAAACCGCCTCTACCTATTATGTGGTTTGGGAGCTGGTTACCAACCCTTCCACTTTCGATAATTGTCAGTTATATATTTGCTGTTATCCTGGCGCCTATCGTTGCCAAGGCCATCGGACTTAGCGGACCACCAAGCTCAATTGAAAAGTCTGAGTAAAAAGCTAAACCAAATAACTATTAACCAGCAATCATATAGTAAAAATGCAATGCATAAGAAAAAGGATGATTCTAGATTTCCCGAATCATCCTTTTATTACTTTTTCGCTATTACATAATTACTTATCTATACCAGAATCAATTACTTATCCTCACTTGGATCTGTCGGTGTGGCACCCTCTCTTATAAACTCAAGTGTGTTTCCGTCATAATCTAAGTATAATGTATTCTGTTCGATACTGTACTCGTATCTAAATGACTCTTCTTCGTCATATACTTCGTATGAAGACCATATTATATCAATATCATCCTGGAAGTGAAGTGTACCTGTATGATCCTCTTTCAATTCAACAGAAGTCTCAAGTCCATCCTCATCTACTGACTTATATACCCCCGGAACATAGTAGAATAATGTCTGATCCTTGTAATCTTCATACTTGATAGAGTTGATCAGATTCTCGATAGCACCTGAAACAGGAATATCAACTTCCTCATCATCAGCAAAATGATTTACTATATTAAAGACAAGAACACCATCATTATACTCAGCTGCCATAGCTGTCTCTGAAAGTCCTGTATTCCCTTCCTTCGTATCATACTTACGCCAGAAGCCCCATTTATCTTCTGTTCCAGGGAAGATACCCTCATAACGAGTTATATCCTCTTCATCAGCTCCCCACTTTGAAGTGATATCATACAGAGCCTCAGCCGGCTGTTTATCCTTTATGTATGATATTGTAACCATATTTGTACCTGCTGACTCTCCGATATAAACGAAGTTAGCCCCGGCATCTGTTTTACTTACTTCTATAACAGTTGGATCATAAGTTACTCTCCAACCATTTCCACTGATGTATTCCATCTCTGTTGGCTGACCAGCTGTTGCTTCTTCAACAACCGCTTCTGTAGTAGCTTCTGTAGGTGCATCCGTAGCCTCGGCCTTATCACCACATGCCGCAAATCCTAATGTCATTACCGCCATACTAAGTAATACTGCCAATTTTTTCTTCATTTTTTCTCCATCCGTTCTATATTATGTTTGTTATATAAGCTTAGTACCACACTCAGGACAGAACTTAGCTCCATTAGTTGGTGTACCACATTCCGGACAGAACTTTGGAGGATTTCCACCAGCACTCTCTGGTGCAGCCTGCTGTGGCGCCTGCTGATTCTGGAATGCACCACTCTGGTTCATCTGATTCATCATCTGACCAGCCATTGTAGCACCCATCATCATTTCTGCCATATTGCCCATAGTTGAGTTGCCGCCATTTCCACTTGCAGCAGCATCAACCATGCTGATCTGTGTATAGGAATTAATATCTCCTACCATTGAATTTGCAGCAACCTGATTAATCTTCTGCTGTATTTCTTCTGGATAATTGAAGCTGTTAATGCTGAAGCCTGTTACAGAGATACCATCCTTGCTGATCTCCATATCAAGATCTTCCTGAATACCCTTGGAAATGTCATATGCACTAGCCTGAAGGTTGAACATATCCTTTCCTTCTTTGGATATCCACTTCATCAGAAGCTGATCAAGAACAGTTATTATCCTTATCTTAACATCCTCGATTGAATAAGACTGCTTGATTCCCGCAACCTTATCAATAAGTGTAGCATAGTCTGAAACCTTAACATTAGCTGTACCATTTGCTCTAATTGGAAGACCTCCCGGAAGTCCCTGATATGGAAGCATTATTGGTCCCTTAGTACCCCACTTGATGGTAAATTCCTTAGTATTTACAAAGAGAACCTCTGCACGCATTCCAGAATTGAATCCAAACTTGAATCCTTTAAGTGTTGAAAGGAATGGTATGATCTGTGATTCTATATCATAGTCACCATCATCCTTGAAAACTCCTTCAACTTTTCCCTGATTGAGGAATATAGCATCCTGCCCAGGACGAATTATTAGTCGAGAACCTTTTTTAATCTCTCTGTTAGCCCATTTCCAGAATATAAGATTGTCATCATATTCTTCCCACTCAACTACATTAGCAAATTGATTAGATAATATACCCATGTCTACCTCCTAAATATATTTGAAATATAAAACTTCAAAACTATATGTTAATCCTCGTCTGAGGATGTCCCATCATACTTCTTGGCCAGCTCATCTATCTCACTCATTCCAAACGAACCAGACACGCTATTTAACTCGTTCATAGCCTCAGCCTTGTCCTTCAGATAATCTGCTGCGTCATTCATTTTTTCATATAACGCCTCCTGCTCTTTAGCTGTAGCAGCGGCACTATGGGATTCGCTCAGCTTTGTCTCAATAGTTGAAATGTCTGAGCTCAGCTTCTCGTTAAGTGTAGAAAGATCTGCCAGATCATTCTTTGCCTTCTCATATTTTGAAGCCAGTCTCTCGCCTTCCTCTACTGCTCTATCAAGCTTAGTCTGATAGATTCTCTCATCCGGAGTACCCTCTGACTTCTCTATATATCTGCGGTACTTATCCTGCTCTGCCAGATTCTCATCCACAGCTCTTCTAGCTCTCTGTTCCTCTATCTTAAGAGCCTCAGTTTCGGACTTAACCTGTCCCAGATCCATTCTAAGACCATCCAGATACTTACGAATATTCTTTTCCGTTGCCTTATCATTCTTTAAAATGGCATTGATATTTGAAGCCATTATATCTTTGAATCTAGATAATATTCCCATTATAATCCCCTCTTATTTATAAGACTTTATACACTCAGAATACTATTAGTTACGCGACCACATGTAGCAGTAAGCTTGTGTTCTAGCCGCAAAGCGCTCAGTCTTTAAAAGCTCACGAACATCCTCTTTAGTATACCATGCAGCCTCAATCTCTTCAAACGAAGAATCGCTTTGCTGAATCTCACCTTCACATTTTCCAACAACGCATACATTCATCTCATTCGAAAAACCTACAGCGCTGTAGCTGAGACCTATGATATCCTCAACACTTATCAGCTCAAGCCCAGTCTCTTCTCTAAGCTCTCTTGCTGCAGCAGTCCTGGCATCCTCCCCTGGATCGATAAGTCCGGCAGGAAAGTTCATCACCCACATACCTGCAGCCATTCTGAATTCTCTATTAAGCAGAATCTTGGAACCATCAGCATTTGTCATAATAAGTACTACTGCATCAGGCTTATCACCATGAAGCTCCTCATAAGTGGAAATGTTATTATTTCTACTGATGATCTCATAATTCTTATCCTGTCCATCTTCAGTTTGATAATGTATATCATAACGGGTGATGAATTTACCTTCATCACCCTTAGTTATTCCCATATATTTCATTAATTAGTCCTCTTATCCAGACTCTGTCTGATCGCTTCCATTTCCTCGTCCAGCTCTGACAGAGTATCAGCACATTTTTTAAGTCTGGCAACCACCTCTTCAGGATGAGCCAGTTCCTTCTTATATTTAAGCTTATGATCGACGGATGCCCAGAAGTCCATAGCAATAGTTCTAAACTGTACCTCAACCTTCATATGTTTCTTACCATCTGATAAGAATATAGGTATATCAACGATTATATGAAAGCTTCTATAACCATTAGCCTTTGGATTCTCGATATAGTCCTTTCTTGCCAGCAGAAGTATATCGTCCTGCTGAACCAGTAGATCTGACAGCTTATATATATCCTCACGGAAGGAGCATACTACTCTGATACCAGCTATATCAAATATCTCGCCTTCCATATTTTCGACATTTATATCCAGCCCCTTACTAAGCATTTTCTCAACTATACTTGTTGGACTCTTCAATCGGGACTCAATAGATTCAAAGGGATTACGATCGTACTGGAGAGAGAACTCTTCATTTAATACATTTAATTTAGTTTGAACCTCCATAATTGCACATCTATAGAGTGTCATGGCATCAGCAAATTCCTTGGTGCGCGAAAAATTTTTAGCTATTTCCTCAGCCTTTTTTCTTAGCTGAGTTTCTTCAGGATATTCCATTTATTTACTCCATATCATCAAAGACTTGTCCAGAATTATAGTTTCTGTATTCCTTAGGTGTTACTCCCTTAACCTTCTTGAAAACACTAATAAAATAACTATGAGAAGAAAATGACAGATCAGATGCAATCTCGATACTTGTTTTATCTGTGTATCTTAGCAGATAACAAGCCTCTTCTATCTTTTCATTTCGAATATACTCACTAACTGTGCATCCCATCTCTTTCTTAAAGAGCTTGGACAGATACGTTTCGTTAAGATCAACCTTCTCAGCCAGCTCAGCGACAGTAATATTATCATGAATATTCTGACGAATATAATCTACAGAATCTCTGATCTGCTTTGATGTCGCACTTGAATAAGTCAAAGAATTCATATACTCTGTATAGGCCTTAACCATCTCCCACTGAATATTATGAACATCATCTATATCAGTAGACTCGTCAGCTTTCTTAATATATACATCGCTGATCTTATAAGATATATCCTGTGGCATACCCCTAAGTATACATATCCTTGATACAAGGGCTGTCATAGCAACCATATGATACTTTGCATTTCTAAGAGGATTATCTGAAAGG
Source organism: uncultured Lachnospiraceae bacterium (assembly GCA_946414825.1). Classification (GTDB taxonomy): domain Bacteria; phylum Bacillota; class Clostridia; order Lachnospirales; family Lachnospiraceae; genus Eubacterium_Q. The sequence goes on along the minus strand of CAMKQB010000007.1, from coordinate 28,163 downwards.
ATACCTCTTTCCTTCGCATCTGATTTAGGAGCTTTTGCCATATGCTCCTTAACCTGTTCAAGTTTCCCCTCAGAAATTAGCAAATATAAAGATATTTCTCTTTCAAAGGTTGGATGTTTAACTTCATTTGCACGCTCTGAAAACATCAGTTTAGTAACTTCCGCTAAAACGTCTGACATATTTTATACCTCTTTCACAAAAATCAAAATTCAGTAAACAGTTTTTTGATATTATTTGCACTTTTTTTGTGTTGCATTTATACACGAAATCACATATACTGAACATATACAAAAACGCCCCCTGTTTAAGAAGATTTATCTTCTTAAATCATATAAATACTTTTAACCTTCACTAATGGTAAAAGGATGGATTCAGATGAATCTGTCCTTTTATCTTTATGCAAATCTATTTAATTATTATACCTTATTTTACGTGGTATTCGCAACAAAATATAAAACAAAATATACGTATTTGAATAAATATATAAAAAGGATTCAAAGTTGTCTATTACTAAACAACACGAATCCTTTTTTATCATATACACTAAATCATTTCTATTTATCCAGATTAACCTCTGGCATCATCTCGTAATAGATCTTCTTGAGTGTATCATTAAACATTTTAAACTCTTCTGGTGAGAGTTCATTCTTCAGTCTTTCCTCAACTATATCGAGATACTTCTCGTTGATATTATAGTAGCGGTAAAACTTCTCTGTTACATCCAGGTAGAATTCTCTCTTATCTGTATCAGACTGGAGCTTCTTAACATACCCCTTCTTGATAAGCGAGTTAACTTTATATGTAGCATTTGGGGAAGAAATCCCTATAAAGTTCGCAAATTCCTGAATAGTTGGTTTGCCGAGATTATGTATGATTTCTACGCAGTAAACCTCAGTAGTTGTAAGCGAAAGCTCTCTAGAATTAATTCTCCTGAATACATCTCTATAATAATGTATTCTGAACTTTGAATATAATGCCGACAGAGGGTTTCTCTCCAACTGCTCAGTTGAATCAAGACCTGCTCTATCCTCTGGACTCATATTCATATGAAACTCCTTTATAAAATAAAAGCTTATTTTGCATCACCAATTGCAAAGGATATCTCTGCCTGACATGCAACCTTGCCGTCAACCTTAGCTACACCCTTTCCAAAACCAAGAGGTCCTCTTCTCTCAGTAATCTCGCATCTAAGCTCGAGAACATCTCCTGGTTTAACCTGCTTACGGAATCTTGCATTCTTGATTCCGCCGAAGAAAGCGATTTTGCCCTTGAACTCATCTGATGAAAGAATAGCCACAGCTCCGCACTGTGCAAGCGCTTCTACGATAAGTACTCCTGGCATTACATGCTCTTCAGGGAAATGTCCCTGAAAGAATGATTCATTTACGGATACACATTTGATACCCTCGGCCCACTTTCCTGGTTCAAAGTCTGTTATCTTATCAACCAGCTGCATTGGATAGCGATGTGGTATTATCTCTCTTATCTGATTTGAATTAAGTTCCATTTTACACCTCATTAGTCTGCTTCCTTTTAAGGAAACCGATTATTATATTAATTAGCCCTCGTACTTAGCGAAAAGTACAGCTGCGTTATGACCACCAAATCCAAGTGAATTTGAAAGTGCATACTTTATATCAGCCTCACGACCTTCGTTAGGAACGATATCAAGATCACACTCAGGATCTGGAGTCTTGTAGTTAATAGTAGCTGGTACAAATCCATCCTTTAGAGCCATTGTTGTAAAGATAGCTTCAATAGCTGCAGCAGCACCCATAAGGTGACCTGTCATAGACTTTGTTGAGCTAACCATAAGCTTATAAGCATGGTCTCCAAATACAGTCTTGATAGCCTTTGTCTCACCAGCATCATTAAGATGTGTTGATGTTCCGTGAGCATTGATATAACCAACTTCTTCCTTAGCAATACCTGCATCAGCGATTGCCATTTCCATACAACCGGCAGCACCTGCTCCTGTTGGGTCTGGTGCAGTAATATGATAAGCATCACAGCTTGCTCCGTAGCCTACTATCTCTCCATAGATCTTAGCGACACGAGCCTTAGCGTGCTCAAGCTCCTCTAATATAAGGATACCTGCGCCTTCTCCCATTACGAAGCCACCACGTTCTGCATCAAATGGTATAGAAGCACGATTAGGATCTTCTGAAGTGCTAAGAGCCTGCATAACAGTAAATCCGCCAACTCCCATATTACAGATACATCCTTCAGCTCCACCAGTTAACATAACATCCTGATAGCCATCTCTGATTTTATGGAAAGCCTCACCTATTGAGTTGTTACCGCTGGCACATGCTGTTACTATACATTCGCATACGCCCTTGAAGCCTGTATCTATAGCTATCTCACCGGCGCACATATTTGATATAGACATAGGAATGAAAAATGGAGATATTCTCTCATAACCCTTTTCTGCTCCACGCATAGTCTGATCAGTTATGGTTATAAGACCACCGATTCCGGATGAAACTATAGTTCCACATCTAAATGGATCTTCCTTCTCGATATCAATGCCGCTATCCTTAATAGCCTCTCTTGCTGCTATCATACCGAACTGTGTATAGCGGTCCATCTTACGTGCTTCTTTTTTATCAAGGAAGTTTGCAGGATCGTAATCCTTAACCTCTCCTGATACCTTAACCTTAAAGTTTGTTGTATCGATCTGCTTAGTAAAATCAATACCGCATACGCCCTTCTTTACGTTCTCCCAGGCTTCCTCAAGGTTATGACCTACGGGGTTTATAGTTCCTATTCCTGTAATAACTACTCGTCTCATTTTTCCTCCTAATATATATTTACGTTATGCTCGCTAATTTATTTATACATATATTAAACACACTAATATTTTCTAGATTTATAGTCGTTCGTTTCAGTCTATTATGAAACTCACTCCTTAAATCTTACGAAAATACCGTTATCGTTTACTATATGTATAAATAAACTAGCGAGCTACATTCTACATTAAATAACTGCTCTCGTGGATTCGCTGAAAAACTCTCCACCGGACTGTTTTTTAACAGCTCATCCCTCCGCTGCATTCGATTACTTGGCCGGTTACGTACTCGGCCTCGTCGGATGCGAGGAATGCTACAACCTTAGCTACGTCCTCTGGCTGTCCTGGTCTGCCAAGAGCGATATTCTTAACCATCTCTGCTCTGAGTTCTTCTGAAAGAACCTTTGTCATATCTGTCTCAATAAATCCAGGTGCAACAGCATTAACAGTAATACCGCGGCTGCCAAGTTCCTTTGCAAGGGACTTTGTCATACCGATAACTCCTGCCTTACTAGCTGAGTAGTTTACCTGACCTGCATTTCCGTATATACCTACAACACTACTAATGTTAACGATACGTCCATAGCGTGCCTTCATCATAGGTCTTGTTGCAGCCTTCATCATGTTATATGTTCCCTTAAGGTTTGTTGCGATTACAAGATCAAAGTCTTCCTCCTTCATTCTCATGATGAGGTTGTCTCTTGTAACACCTGCATTATTTACAAGGATGTCAACAGCACCGAACTGCTCAGCGGCCTGCTTGAAGAGGTTCTCGCAATCTTCCGGTACAGTTACATTTGCAGCTATTGCTGCAGCCTTAACGCCCTGCTCTTCTATAAGCTTTACTGTCTCTTCTGCCACTTCGTTAATAACGAGATCGCAGATAACTACATTTGCGCCTTCTGATGCAAGCTTTACACTTATGGCTCTTCCAATACCACGTGCACCGCCAGTTACTATAGCTGTCTTGCCTTCTAATCTCTTGCTCATCTTTTTCTCCTTTAATATCCTTCACTTCGCTCAGGATGACACTAATTCTGTTACTTATTTCAATAAATACCATTTATGATATTTAATTATTTATGATATTTGATTATTTCTGATACTTATTCTAATTATTTGATCACTTCCAGTAGTTTCTCTATATCTTCTACTGTCTCTACTCCATAAACTGGAATATCAGGAGTTGTCTTCTGAACGAACTTTGAAAGTGTTTTTCCAGGTCCGATTTCAACAAATGCTTCAACTCCCATATCAGCCATAGCCTTAATAGAATCATCGAAGTATACTGACTTCTGAACCTGTTTCTCAAGAAGTGCCGGAATAGTCTCAGCCTCTTCCTTCTCGCGTCCGATACAGTTAAATACAACTGGAATCTGCATATCGCCAAAGCTCTCATTCTGGAATCTCTCAGCAAGTGCGTCTCCAGCCGGCTTCATAAGTGATGTATGGAATGGTCCGCTTACCTTAACCGGAAGGCATCTCTTAGCCCCCATCTCTTTAAGTACTTCTGCCGCCATATCAACTGCTTCCGCATCACCGGATACAGTAATCTGTCCTGGACAGTTGAAGTTTGCAGGCTCTGCTATAAGGTCTGACTTACCAGCATCCTCAAGCTCAGCCTTAACCTTTTCACATCCTGCGAAAACAGTTTCCTTGTCGAGTCCAAGCACTGCAATCATCTTACAGTCTCTTCCCTGAACAGCTGTCTGCATTGCATTTCCTCTGAACTGTACAAGCGGAATAACCTGCTGCTCTGTGAAGACTCCTGAAGCATATAGTGCACTATACTCTCCAAGTGAAAGTCCTGCAGCACATACCGGCTCAACACCCAAGTTTTTCAGAACCTTTGTCATACCAACTGCAAATGCAACCATACAAGGCTGTGTATACTTTGTCTCATTAAGTGTCTCTGTCGGTCCTTCGAAGCAAACCTTCTTCAGATCAAAATCCACACCTTCTACGTTATCGAATGTCTCCTTAAATTCAGGATACTTCTCATATAGGTCCATTCCCATACCAACCTTCTGAGAACCCTGTCCTGCATACAAAAATCCAATCTTCATATTATCTATTCCTTTTTTCAGTACTGTATATATATTAAGTCCTAATAACTATTAAACCCTTATAACGATCAAGTCTTTATTATTATCCAGATGTGACTTTTGACTATTTCTTGCGAGACCATAAGCGGTCTCGGTGCTTAGCGATTCACGAGCCGTTAGGCGAAGTGAGAGCTTAGCAAGCGAAGCGGCCGCTAGGGCACCCGCGCCTGTGCGCAAGCTGAGTCGAGCAAGAAATATGTCAAAGGAACATCGTCCGTCTTTAATTACTTACCCAAAATTTTCATACCATCATTATAAATATCAGCGATTATGTCAGCGACAGGGCGAACCTCCTTTAACTGTCCGCATACCTGACCAGCCATTACAGAGCCGGTCTTCATATCACCGTCAGTGACAGCTCTACGAAGCCCACCAAGAGTTATCTGCTCCAGCTCCTCACGAGAGGCAGCCTGTGCCTCAAGCTTTAGATATTCTCTTGCCATCTGGTTCTTAATGATACGAACAGGAGCATTTAGAGAACGGCCTGTTACTGTTGTACTGTTATCCTTAGACTTAATCAATTCCTGCTTATAATTATCGTGTATAGGGCATTCTTCACTGACAAGAAGACATGTTCCTATCTGTACACCGGCTGCACCCAGGCACATAGCTGCTGCAAACTGTCTGCCGTCCGCTATACCACCTGCTGCAATTACAGGTATATCTACACAGTCAACTATCTGTGGAACAAGAGCCATAGTAGTCATATCACCTACGTGACCGCCGCTTTCGCCACCCTCTGCTATAACAGCATCAGCACCCTGCTTCTCAACTCTACGGGCAAGAGCACTACTTGCGATAACCGGGATAACGATAGCTCCCATTTCCTTCCACTTTTCCATATACTTTCCAGGTGTACCAGCACCTGTTGTAATTATCTTAATCTTCTCTTTAACCAGAAGGTCGGCAATGTTATCTACATCAGGATTGAGCAGCATCAGGTTAACACCAAATGGTTTATCTGTAGCCTTACGCGCGTCGTATATTTCCTGCTCGATTCTTGCAGCATCATATCCACCTGAACCGATAAGACCAAGTCCACCGGCATTAGATACAGCAGCTGCAAATTTACCAAGTGCGATATTTGCCATACCACCCTGGATGATAGGATATTTAGTACCTAATAATTCGTTAATCATTCTTAATCCCTCTATTTTTATAAGATCCTTCGCTATCGCTCAGGATGACAGAGTCGTAACTGTTATTCTTTCTATAAAATAAACTGTCTATTACGAAAGCACGGCACTGTCTATATTTCTGAATTTCTCATATCTATCTTTGGCGATGTCTGAACCAGACTTGCCCTTAAACTTACGAAGCTCGCGTACCAGCATCTCGTCTATATCACGATATACTACACTTGGATTATGATGTGCACCACAAAGAGGTTCCTTAATGATTCCATCAATAACACCAAAATTATACAGATCCTGAGCTGTAAGCTTCATCAGCTTGCAGGCTTCATCAGCTCTTGAGGAATCCTTCCACAGAATAGAAGCAAAGCCCTCAGGTGACAGAACTGAATAAACAGCATTTTCAAGCATATATACTGTGTTGGCCACACCTATTGCAAGTGCACCACCACTGCTTCCTTCTCCGGTAACTATTGCAATTACCGGAACCTTGAGGGAACTCATCTCTGCAAGGTTTCTGGAAATAGCCTGGCTCTGTCCATGAGCTTCAGCATCGAGTCCAGGATAAGCACCTGGAGTATCGATAAATGTAATAATAGGACGTCCAAACTTCTCTGCCTGCTTCATCATTCTAAGTGCCTTACGGTATCCTTCAGGCTCAGGCATTCCGAAGTTGAATTCCATATTTTCTTTTAAATCGCGACCCTTACGATGACCAAGCACCGTAACTGGAAGACCATGAAATGTGGCTATACCACCATAGATACTCTTATCTTCTTTATTCAGAACATCACCTCTCTGAATAAACAGATCATCAAACAGCGCATCTATATAATCATCAACCTTTGGTCTCTTAGCATGTCTAGCCAGAAATACTCTGTCATGAGGAGTAAGCTCAGCAGCCTGCTGTGCTGTAGCATCATACTCTGCATGAAGGTCACTAAGCATTTCCATATGCTCCATGTTGACCTTAAGAGCAGCTATCTGCTCTTCCAAAGCCATCAGTTTATTATCTATATCTCTTATCGAAGCCATGCCTTCCTCCTTTTCTCATGAAGTCTCAGGATCTGTGCTAGCTTATCTCTCATCTCAAGTCTTGAAACGATTCCATCAACAAATCCATGTTCCTCCAGATACTCAGCTCTCTGGAAACCAGCTGGCAATTTCTGACCAATGGTCTGTTCTATAACTCGAGGTCCTGCAAAGCCTATAAGTGCTCCAGGCTCTGCTATAGTTATATCTGCAAGTGTAGCAAAGCTTGCACTTACACCACCCGTTGTAGGATGTGTTAGTACTGAAACATATAGTCCGCCACTTGCGCTAAACTTCTGAACAGCCGCTGATGTCTTAGCCATCTGCATAAGTGAGAGGATACCCTCCTGCATTCTTGCACCACCACTGGCGGTAAAGATAATCACAGGAAGTTCCATCTTTTCAGCCACTTCAAAAGTCTTTGTTATTATTTCTCCTACAGCCATACCCATACTTCCCATAAGGAATTCGCTGGCCATAACTGCAACTACTGTTTTATATCCTTCGATCTCACAAACCCCAGAAAGGACTCCTTCATCAAGTCCAGTCTTATTCTTGAGACCTGTTATTTTCTCTTCATAATCAGGATAATCAAGTGGATTCATAAACCGAATATCCGTCTTGATTCTTCTAAATGTTCCTGGGTCTGCCAGGCCTGCCATACGTCGTCTAGCTGAAATCTTGGCATGCTTACCACACTTTGGACACACGTACAGATTTTTTTTCACTTCACCAAGAGGAACCTCGACACCGCAATCGGAGCAGGTATATACCTGCTCCGAGTTAGTATCATCATCTAATTCCTCGTTTACTGAATCGATTAATTCGACCTCAGCCTTGGCAACTTCTTCGTAATCAACACCGTGATTACGCTTACCAAAAAGTTTCATTTAAAGTGCCTCCGAACGAGTTTTTTATTTACTTGTGTGCTTCTACGTAATCTACAAGATCCTGAACTGTCTTGATATTTGGAAGATCCTCATCAGCGATTGCTACACCGATTGTATCCTCGATAGCCATACCAAGCTCTACTGCGTCAAGAGAATCAGCTCCAAGATCATCTGTAAGAGATGCCTCAAGAGTAATCTTATCCTCGTCAACACTAAGTGTCTCTGCTATAACTGCCTTGATCTCATCAAACATTTTCATATTCTCCTTTAGATATATTATTCCCTCTTTCGGGTATTTGTTCAAAATTTTTATTTAAAATTTTTGAACCTTTCTTATTATAGTCTATATTCCTTCAATGTCAACCTTTATTTTGAGACTCAACTTATCCTTTATTTTGGTTTTGAGCCTATACCCCAAATACAAGAAAAGACTGGAGTTTATTCACTCCAGTCCTTCTCCTTTATTTCCGAGCGTCTTACTTTACCACTAGACGTCTTAGGTAGTTCTTCTACAAAATCCACGAACTTAGGTCTCTTGTAGGACGCAAGATTATTCTTAAGATATTTCATTGTATCCTTACGAAGCTTATCCGTAGGAGTATAGCCCTTCGTCAGTACGATTGACGCCTTGATAGCCTGTCCTCTGACTCTATCCGGAACACTGGTCACTGCGCATTCCAGAACATATGGAAGCTTCATTATCTCATTTTCTATCTCAAATGGTCCTACCCTGTATCCGGCAGACTTGATGATATCATCAACTCGACCAACATACCACAGGTATCCATCCTTATCCTTATAAGCTGTATCACCTGTATGATAGAAGCCGTCATGCAGAACTGCATCTGTCTTCTCTTTATCCAGATAATATCCCAGGAACAGTCCTCTCTGGTTCCTACCACGAACATCGAGGCATATCTCACCAGTCTCTCCGACACCAGCCTCTCTGCCATTTTCACCCATAACCTTAACATTATACATAGGACTTGGAAGTCCCATAGAACCAGGCTTAGGCTGCATGCCCTTCAGGTTTGCAACTGTAAGAGTTGTTTCTGTCTGACCAAAGCCTTCCATGATCTTAAGTCCTGTTGCCTTATAGAACTTCTCATAAACCTCTGGATTAAGTGCCTCGCCAGCTGTAGTTACATTCTTCAGCGAGGACAGATCGAACTTTCTCATATCGACGTGTACCAGCATTCTGAATACAGTAGGTGGTGCACAGAAGGAAGTCATATGATATTTCTCCATCATGGAGAGTATTTCCTTAGCAAAGAACTCATCGTAATCGTATGTGAAGATAGGAGCCTCACATAACCACTGTCCATATATCTTGCCCCAGAGAGCCTTGCCCCATCCGGTATCACTGATAGTGAAATGCATTCCGTTGCTATCCACCTGATGCCAATACTTGGCTGTAACATAATGTCCCAGCGGATATTTATGACTATGTGTAGCCATCTTAGGATATGATGTTGTTCCTGATGTAAAGAACATTATTGCAGCATCATCTCCACAGGCAGCATTCTGTGGTCTATTAAGATCTGAAGAGAAGAATCTGATGTCTCTATTATAGTTTGACCAGCCCTCTCTTGAACCACCAACAATTATTCTGGCCTTGAGGCCCATATAATTCTTAGTAGCCTTCATAACCTCATCTGCCACATCACCATCTGATGTACAAACAACAGCATTTATACCACCGGCTCTAAATCTATATTCAAGATCCTTTTTCGTAAGCAGGAAGGAACATGGCACAGCTATAGCTCCAATCTTATGGAGCGCTACAAGTGTGAACCAGAACTGATAATGCCTCTTCAGAATAAGAAGAACTCTATCGCCCTTCCTGATTCCCAAATAACGCAGATAGTTAGCAGTCTTGTTCGAATATACACTCATATCTCTGAAGGTTATTCTTCTCTCTTTGCCTTCCTTGGAGATATGAAGCATAGCAGTTTTATCAGGACATTTCTCAGCAAGAACATCCACAACATCATATCCAAAATTGAAATGATCATCGTCGTGAATATCTATTGCCTTGAGCATTCCATTTTCGTCTACATACGAAGAAATATACTTACCAGCTATTCCTTCTTCAGGTGTCAATTTATACTTTTGATTCATTTTTTTTCCTCAAAACAAGCTCTAATTAAAACTCCAACACGTAGTTTTCAAAACTACATGTTGGAGACATTATAATACAATCCTTAAGGATAAATCAATAATAATATGCAGTTCTTTTTTTAGATATCTATCTCCAGCTCAACCGGGCAGTGATCAGAACCATAGATTTCATTATGAATCTTCGCATCCACTATTTTATCCTGCACATAATCCGATACAAGGAAATAATCTATACGCCATCCTGCGTTATTCTCTCTGGAATTAAATCTATAGGACCACCAGGAATAAATATCCCTCCGGTCAGGATATTTATATCTAAATGTATCTACAAAGCCTGCATCCAGAAGCTCCTGGAACTTTCCTCTCTCCTCATCTGAGAAGCCTGGATTATGATGATTTGATGCAGGATTCTTAAGGTCTATCTCCTTATGAGCAACATTCATATCACCGCAAATGATAACCGGTTTTTCCTTACTAAGCTTGGATACATACTCCCGGAAGTCATCCTCCCACTTCATTCTATACTCAAGACGCTTCAGCTCATTCTGTGAATTAGGAACATAGACTGTAAGAAAATAGTAATCGCCCATATCAAGAGTTATCAGTCTTCCCTCCTGATCATGTTCTTCTATACCAAGACCATTTGTCACGCTGACAGGCTCCTTCCTGGTAAAGATAGCCGTTCCTGAATAACCCTTTCTAATAGCATAGTTCCAATATTGATGATATCCAGGAGTCTCTAGCTTCAGCTGATCCTTCTGCATCTTACTCTCCTGTATACAGAAAATATCTGCATCTAAATCAGAAAAGGATTCCTCGAATCCTTTCTTTACACACGCTCTTATACCATTTACATTCCAAGAAATAAACTTCACTATTCTTACTCACCTTTCTTCTTTGATGGCATTTTTGCTACATGCGATAGTCCTGCTGCCATCATAAGTAAATATCCAAATGGAATAGCTGCAGATGCAAAATCAATTATATGATAATTTTTAGTCAGTTTAAGAAGCTCTCCTAACCCCCATAAAATAAAGGGATTAAAAAGCATGCATACCTTGAGTACCTTAAACCTGTCACAATACATAAAATAAATACATGGGATTGAAACACCGGCTACAGAAAGAACAAGAAATGAAAGCAGCGGAATGGCTATATAATAAAACATTCCCTCCACCGTAGATATAATATCTGTTCCCATAAGACTTGTATTAAATAGCATCTTATAAACAAGTGCCATCATGATATATCCAGCCTGGATAAACATATAGGAAATAACGGTGGTTACTGCCCCTACCTCAAAAAGACGTGCCATAGAAATGGATATAGGTCTACGTCTAGATCTCATAGTCTTTATGACCTTAATCATTTCCTTAAGTCCAACATAATATAGAGAAATGCCTATTCCAGACAGAATAAGAGATGCCTCAAATCTCAGATATGACATCTTAGGCCAGTTGCTCTGTATATAACCGTTTCTGACATTTCCCTTTCCATATGCCATAGCAAGCCAGCAGGCCAGCATACATATTGCTGCCCCAATCATTCCTATCAGCATATTTCTCATCACTTTAGACTTATTAAGCATATATATCCTTTTCAGAAAACCGGAGCATATCAGATATACTCCGGTCTATTATTAATAATATAAAGGTGTCATTAATCTTACAGCCTCGTCCAAGGTTGTATCATCAATCATTGTAAATGTTATAAGGACAATTATTCCGTCCTGCTTTATAGCAAACTGAGTTCTTCTACCTAACTCATTCTGATCCTTAGGAATATCCAGACACTCATATTGCCGGCCCAGGAATGTAACTGTTCTTACACTTACACTATCATACTTTTTAGCAGCCATAGTCAGATATTCATTTGCGGAATAATCCGGCATCATATAACTGCTTGGATTCACATACGATACTATGATTGTGGAACCACTCTGTGAATTAGACACTATAGCTGCATAGGTCGTATCTTCATCATATGGTGATTTATATCCATACCACAGGTTATTGACATAGTCCTCTGAGGCACCGGTAGCAGAAGCCACCTCTACTGCATCCAGGAACTTCCATTTGTCTCCATCAACCTTTATCTTAAACTCAGCTAATCCATTGAAATATGTATTCTTGTTATACACTCCCATCGGAAGAGCATCTGTCAAACTAGCTGGAATAGCATCCGTCATAGAAGCATCTGAACGTGTAGCATCCGAGTAGCTTGCAATCATCAGGGCATCGGTAAGACTGGCATCAGTACTTGTTGCTTCGCCCTCTGAAGCAGTATTTACCTTTCCATCTGTAAATGATGGTGATGAATAAGGATCTTCCTCTTCTTTACCGCATCCAGAAAATGATGCAAGGATAGTTAGCGCAACTAATATGCCTGCTAACTTCTTAGTCATTTTTCTTCTTTCCTGCCTTAGTAGTTTTCTCATCTTCTTCCTCTTCATAAACAGCATCAGCACTTTCAACCTCAGCAATAGCCTTCTTGTGCATAGGAATACGACAGTTCTTGTTGTTTCCGAACTCTACTATAACTGTATCATCATCCATACCAATAATAGTTCCATAGAAACCACTAGTAGTCATTACTGTATCACCAGGCTTCAGACTATCCATAAGGTCCTTCTGCTGAGCCTGCTGCTTCTTTGATGGTCTGATAAACAGAAAATATACGATGGCTACAAGGAATACGATATAACCAATCATAAATCCTATACTACCTTTGCCACCCTGAAGAATCATTGACATTATCATAATTTTTCTCTCTTTCTTTATAAATATTATATCCCCTGAAAAAGAGGATGATATTACCTTAGATATAATATATTAAAACTAGTAGATATGCAAGGTTTTATCAACTAAGTATATACAAGATGAGACATTCATATATCATATTAAACGATAACGGGATTTTCTCATAATTTAAGGAGCGAGCTTCACTTTTTATAAGCCGCGAGCGATGTTGTCTGAGTAAAAATGCCCTCCTTATTTTAATAAGAGGCATTTTTACGAGTTAAAGCGAATGGCATTATAAACTGAAGCGAGCGACTATAAATTATGAAAATCTTAGTGTGTTTAATCTGATATATGAATGGCTCATCTTGTGAAAACTAATTTGTTTCGTTAATCATGCTAAGTTTTTTAGCTTTGTATTCTTTCCAAGTATGAGTCTCGATAGCCTCACGGATTTCTTCCATCATGTTATTGTAGAAGTATAGATTATGCATAACACAGAAGCGTAGGCCAAGCATCTCGTCGCGTTTAAGTAGATGTCTGATATAACTTCGTGTGTATCTCTTACATACTGGGCAATCACAAGTATCGTCTATTGGAGATTCATCAAGTTCGAATCTTTGATTCTTGAGATTCAGCTTGCCGTGGTTTGTATATACCTGTCCATGACGGCCATTTCTTGATGGGTATACGCAGTCGAAGAAATCCACTCCTCTGTCTACAGCCTCCAGGATATTCTCCGGAGTTCCAACTCCCATCAGATATGTCGGTTTCTCAAGTGGGAGATATGGAACCGTAACATCCAGGATGTGGTACATTTCCTCGTGAGACTCTCCTACCGCCAGGCCTCCAATAGAATATCCAGGAAGGTCGAGTTCGGAAATCCTTTTTGCATTATCAATTCTTATGTCGTCGATTACGCCCCCCTGATTTATTCCGAAAAGCATCTGCTCCTTATTGATGGTGCTGTCCATCGCATTCAGTTCTTCCATTCGATTCTTACATCTGAGGAGCCATCTCTCAGTTCTTGCAACAGAGTTCTCTATATATTTTCTATCAGCTTTAGCAGGAGGACATTCATCGAAGGCCATTGCTATTGTTGAAGCAAGGGCGGACTGGATATTCATACTCTCCTCCGGACCCATGAATATCTTTCTACCATCTATATGAGAGCTAAATGTCACTCCCTCTTCTTTGATATTCCTGAGCTTTGCAAGGGAGAAAACCTGAAATCCTCCCGAATCAGTAAGAATAGGCCGGCTCCAAGTTGTAAACTTATGGAGCCCGCCCATCTTATACACTATCTCTTCACCTGGTCTAACGTGCATATGGTATGTGTTGCACAGCATAACCTCGGTTTTTATATTTTCCAGATCGGCTGCAGACAGAGCTCCTTTTATTGCAGCAGCTGTTGCCACATTCATAAAAACAGGTGTTTTAATAACTCCATGGGGAGTATCAAAATCAGCTCTTTTTGCATTTCCATCTCTGGCAATTAGTTTGTACATATCATTACCTGCTACTCGGCAGAAAGGGTAATACTCACTTGAATCTCTTCATAGTTTCCCATTGGATCTGCTCTGTAGACTTCCATTTCTACAGTCTCACCTTCATCGCATTTCTTTATCAACGAGTCAAGGTCTTTCTTAGTATAAACTTCCTCACCTCCAAATTCAACAATTATATCCCCTGTATGAAGGTCTGCTTTATATGCATCCGAACCTTCTTCTACACTCTTAACATAGACTCCCATCGGAAAGTCATATATTTGAGAATATTCTCTTCCAATATCAACTGTCTCTATACCAATGTTGGCATCTGACTTCTGATTTCCGGATATTATTCCGCTGATTATTTCCATAGCATCGTTAATAGGAATAGAGAAACCCATTCCTTCAACTGTACTATCAACATACTTTACAGAATTGATTCCGATTACCTGACCGTGTGAGTTAATCAGAGCACCACCACTGTTACCTGGATTTATTGCAGCATCTGTCTGGATATAATTACCCTCGCTTCCTGAGATTGATCTATCCAGCGCGCTTATATATCCAACGGTAACTGACTGTCCATACCCAAGAGCATTTCCTATTGCTATCGCAGGCTCTCCAACCTGAAGTTCCGAGGAATTTCCTATGTTTGCTACAGTGACAGCATTCTTGGTGGTATCCTTCATATTTGTGATAGGAACCTTAACTACTGCTATATCAGCATCCTCATCGTAACCCTTTACATCAGAGCCAACTATCTCTCCGTCACAGAAACCAACGCTTATATCATCTGCACCTGCTACAACATGGTAATTCGTTGCAACATACAGGTTCTCATCATCCTTACCAATAATGATTCCTGAGCCTGCGCCACTGGTCTGCTGCTCATAGGTTTGGAAGAAGTATTGATAAGTCGTGGTACCAGTAGTTGTAATTGACACTATAGATGGCTGAGCAGTTGCTGCAATATCAGCAACATCCATGTCTAATGAACTGGCTGCCGGCGAATTAACTACAGGTTGGACCGCGATGTCAGAACCTGCAGTTTCTTTCTTATCCTCGGAGTCCTTTTCTTCTGAAGCCTCCGCATCTGAAGCCTCTTCCGAATCCTTGTCCTCTATATCCTCAGCTTCTGCTTCATACTCTTCTGTATCAGTCTCACCCTCTATGGTAGGACTATCTCCACCTCGAAGCTTTTCTGTACCAATATTAACAACCTGAAATGCTCCACCTGCCACTAGTCCGAAAACCGTCGCTATAAGAGCCGTCCTTCCAAGCTTTTTACCAAATGAATCCTTTTTCTCCTTCTTAACTTTAGTAATTGCTTCCTTTTCTACTTGGGGACTCTGTCTATATATCGAATCAGGATTATACAAATTCCTTTCAGGCATATCTCCGTTTTGATCATATGGGTTAAATTCACTATTCATAATAATGCACTTCCTTTCTGTCATATAACCCTTATTTTCAACTGCTTCACATTATAGTTTTTTAATATGTCACTTTTGTGATATACTTGTTGCGAACTTTTTAAAAAAAATCATACTTTTGGCATACATGGAGGTCACATATGTTTCGCGTCTGGGGACGAATCATAAAAGAAAATCATCTGATTAAAGATACTGTAGTAGAGCTACCCGGAAGGGAAATGTCCCGCACCAGGAAGGTTTACAGCGCTCTTGAAGAGATGTGCAATGAATTCGATCTGGCTGTTCCCATTTGGCTGGATAGCAACAATAACGAATTCATAAAGCATGCTCACACCAGATTCAGTGACGTCAATTTCATGGAGCCAATTGACTTTGACTATCTTGATTTTAATGTAATCGAAGAGGACCATCCTTGGGAATAGTCCTCTTCGTTTTTTTACTTTATATCATTTTCTTTTCAAGGAACTTTGCGATCAAGCGTCCAGCAGTCTTTTCAACTATGCTATCCATCAGTGCATCTGATGACTCTTCCGGTACTATTACATGTAACTGCACCTTGTCTGAATAGGATATCTCATAGCTTACATTTTCAGTATTATCCAATATATACTTAATTTTATCAAGTTCGCTGTAGTCTAGACTCAGTTCATATATATTTGAGAGTCGTATTTCCTTGGTGTCAGCAGCCTGAACTGCTTCCTGAGCCGCCTGTGTATACGCTCTTACAAGTCCGCCGGTTCCGAGAAGCACTCCTCCAAAGTATCTGACAACTACGATAACGATATTACTTATACCGCTATTTTGGATAACATCCAGTATCGGTCTTCCTGCTGTACCACCCGGTTCACCATCATCCGAAAACTTCAGTCTCGGATTCTCGTCACCGATACTATATGCATAGCATACATGTCTGGCGCTATAATGAGTCTTACGTATATCAGCCACCAGCTTCTGAGCGTCTTCTTCTGTCAGCGCCTCTGCCGCAGTTCCAAGAAATCTGGACTTCTTGATGATAACCTCTGACTCTCCAGTTTTAAGAATCTTACATCCTGCCATAAGCTATTTTAATATCTTCTTTAACTCGTCCATGAATGTATTTACATCCTTGAACTCTCTATAAACTGATGCAAATCTAACATATGCAACGCCATCGAGGTTCTTTATCTTATCCATTACTATCTCGCCGATAACATTACTATCAACCTCTCTGGATTCAAGATTGTAGATAGCAGACTCTATCTCATTTACGCACTCTTCGATCTTCTCCATAGGAACAGGTCTTTTGTGGCAACTACGAATAAGTCCCTGAACTATCTTCTCTCTATCATAAGGTTCCCTGCTCTTATCCTTCTTGATAACCATAAGTGGTGTAGCTTCTACCTTCTCAAATGTAGTAAACCTCTTACCGCAGACATCACACTGACGACGTCTTCTTATAGCTGTGTTATCATCAGCCGGACGTGAATCAATTACTCGGGTTTCCTCATCTCCACAAAATGGACATTTCATATATCTATTTCTCCTTTTTTAAAGATTCTTCACTTAAATATTATCGCCGTTACTTTCTATAACTGACTTGAACCAGTATCCTGAATCCTTGATGATTCTTGTCTGGTCACGGTAATCTACATGAATGAGACCGAATCTCATATCATAACCATAAGACCATTCGAAGTTATCCATAGCAGACCAGTAGAGGTACCCCATAAGAGGAACTCCATCCTCGCCAGCTCGCTTATATTCCTTCAAATATCTGTTCATGAAGTCTATTCTCTGAGGATCATGAACCTTGCCATCAAGTGATACTGTATCATTTACTGCCATGCCATTTTCTGTAATGAGAATAGGAAGACCATATCTCTCATATACAAACTTAGGTGACCAGTACATTACTCTTGGATCTATTACCCAGCCCAAAGCATTTCGAGGTATTCCCATATATTCATTAGCACGGTAACCCTCTGGCACTTCATTAGCGGCACTGTAGTATATGTTCATGCCATAGAAATCAAGAGGCTGTGAAATAGTCTCCATATCGCCAGGTCTCACTACCGGCATCTCGTCGCCAAACATCTCATATGCATCATCCGGATATTTGCCCAGAACAATCGGATCTGAGTAAAGTGCAAGTGAGAAGAACATATCATTTAGCGAGAAGCTCTCTTTTCTTGCAGCCTCTATATCCTCCGGCGAATCAGACTTCGGAATTCTAACCGGTGCTATAGGTGCTATACCTATCTTAGGCTCAGTCTTGGCATTCTCACGAATACATTTAACAGCTTTACCATGAGCGAGCAGATAGTTATGAATCATTCTAAGAACTGTTCTGTTGTCACATTTATGAAAAGGAGCATGTCCTCCAAACCAATAGCCGTTTCCTATAAAGCACTGAGGCTCGTTAAATGTGATCCAGTACTTAACTCTATCTGAAAGGGCGTCTATAACGACCTTTGTATAGTTTTCAAACCACTCAGGGAAATCGGGATTGCCATATGCTCCTCTTAGATATAGTTCATATGGAAGGTCCCAATGGAATAATGTAATTAGCGGAGTGATTCCCGCTGCGAGAAGCTCATCTACAAGATCACTATAGAACTGTATTCCCTTCTCGTTCACCTCACCTATTCCATCAGGTATTACCCTGCTCCAGCTTATCGAGAAACGGTAATATTTTATTCCCATTTCCTGGAAAAGCTTTATATCCTCTTTGTATCTATGATAATGGTCACATGCTATGTTACCATTTTCATTATGTTTAACTCGGCCATTAACACTTGTTGTTACATCCCATACGTTAAGGCCCTTTCCATCTTCGTTGTAAGCTCCCTCAACCTGATATGATGCTGTGGCAGCTCCCCATATAAAATCCTTTGGAAAACTCATTTATTATATCTCCTCCCAATACCAGGTGGTTCAAAAACCCCAACTTTTATTATAGCAAAAATAAGATGGAAAATGTGATTATTTTTATCAAAAATCAAACCTACGTTTCAGAACTTATAGGATATTAAGATTGAAGCTCTTCCCACTCTGAGTAGAGTTTTTCAAGAGCAGCTTCTATCTCCTCTTTCTTTGAGCTAAGTTCCATAAGAAGCTCCATATTAGTTCCATTTGCAGGATCATTTAGCTTTTCTTCTATCTCAGACATTTCCTGCTCATTTTTCTCTATCACATTTTCAACTCTTCGGATGGCATTTTCCTTCT
Organism: uncultured Lachnospiraceae bacterium; assembly: GCA_946414825.1. GTDB lineage: Bacteria > Bacillota > Clostridia > Lachnospirales > Lachnospiraceae > Eubacterium_Q. The sequence goes on along the minus strand of CAMKQB010000007.1, from coordinate 9,226 downwards.
TACGCTGCTCAGCGTAGGACTGCTTCTTAGCCTCATACTTCATACGTCCTTCAGACTTAGTATTAGTTTCTGACTGCGCATCAACTCCACTAGCATTAGAAGAAGTAAGATCAGGATGCTGCACTCCAAAAGCTTCGTCCTTCTTCTCCTCATAGTAATCGTAATTGCCTTTGTAATTTGTCAGCACTTTTGATCTAAGTTCAAGGATTCTTGTTGCTGTCTTGTTAATAAAGTATCTATCATGACTTACATAGAGGACAGTTCCAGTATAAGCACTCAGCGCATCCTCTAGGATTTCCTTAGATGGAATATCCAGATGATTGGTCGGCTCGTCGAGAACCAGAAAATTCGCAGGAGATAGCATAAGCTTCGCGAGAGATAGTCTACCTCTCTCTCCTCCGGAGAGGTCACCTACCATCTTGAACACATCCTCCCCAGTGAAAAGAAAGGCTGCTAACACATTTCTAATCTTCGTATTATTTAAGTCCGGAAATGAATCCGACATCTCATCGAATATAGTTTTATTAGGATTTAAGTCATGATGCTCCTGATCGAAATAGCCTATCCTAACTCTTGAACCGAGTGTTACATTTCCGGCATCCTTTGGAAGAAGTCTGGCAATAAGTTTAAGTATTGTAGTCTTACCCGTTCCATTACCTCCGATAAGGGCTACTCTCTCGCCTCTTTTGATATCCATCCCTAGATGCTCAAACAACTGATTCTCGCCATAGGACTTAGCCAGTTCCTCAACAAGAAGTACATCCTCACCTGACTCAGTATTGGGTTCAAGCCTGAGTCTCATGTCAATTCTTACCTCTGTAGGTTTATCCAGAACCTCTATCTTGTCCAGCTTCTTCTCTCTACTCTCAGCACGCTTAATGGATTTCTCCCTATTAAACTGCTTCAGCTTCGTAATAACAGCCTGCTCATGCTGTATCTCAGCCTGTTGCTTATAATATGCATTTAGCGCCGCCTGTCTACGTTTTGCCTTCTCCTGACTATAATAGGAGTAGCTACCGTTATAGACCTCAGACACTCCCTGATCTATCTCTATTATCTTGTTGGTAACCTTATCTATAAAATATCTATCATGGCTTACAACAATTACGGCTCCCGGATAAGACGCAAGGAAACTCTCCAGCCAGCTGATGGACTTCATATCCAGATGGTTTGTAGGCTCATCGAGGATGATTATATCCGGATGACTTAGTAGCAATCGTCCCAGAGCCACTCTCATCTTCTGACCACCGGAGAGACTCTCGATAGGTCTGTCATAGTCCGCTTCAGTAAAGCCTAGACCTGCTATTACTCCTGTTATTTCGCTTTCATAGGCATAACCATTTTCTCTGTCATAAGCGGTCGACAGTCTGTTATATGCCTCAAGAATAGGAGCCAGCTCCTGCTCTGTCTTCCCTTCCATTTCCTTTTCCAGTTGACGCAGGCGTTCTTCCATTTCCAGAATATATTTCTTCGCCTCCTGCATAGCTCCATAAATGGTGTTATCCAACTCTGTATCCTGAGTCTGTGACAGGTATCCCATTCTTACATCCCGGGACACGACAACATTTCCGCTATCTGCCTCCTCTTCACCTAATATAACGCGAAGAAGTGTGGTCTTGCCAGCACCATTAATACCGACGATTCCACACTTATCATTCTTTTCTATATGAAAATTAACATTCTTCAGAACTACATTTTCCGCGTAGCTCTTAGTAATGTTTTGACATGCAAGTATCATTTATCGATTCATCCCTATTATCTCAACAACTGTCACTGCAACAGATATTATTATGAAAAGTATTATCCCCCAATTGAAGAAGGCTGCCCGGCCAGCTCCCTTACCTTTAAGAGGCGACTCCGTATCATCAACCTTTAGATTCTTAATAAAGTCAAAGAATAGTATAAATCCAATCAGCAGTATCAGCCCCATCATAGCTAAATAGCCCAAAAACACCAGAAATGCCGGATCTGAATACATTGCAAGAGCTGCCTGCTGAGCCGCCTGGTCTGTCGGATCCGCTTCAGCCACCTTCTGAATTGCCTCTAAATCAAGATGCTTGATTATTGCCATCGGAAGGATTCCCGATATAAAATTAACTGTACTATGAAGTATGATTGAATATCTTATCTTTCCTGAAATTGTATAAACATATGCAAATACAATTCCTATTGCTGTAGCATAGAAGAACTGATGAAGATTTGTATGAAACAGTCCAAACATAATTCCGGATAGGAGTATCGTATACTTCTTATTGTACTGTCCCAGTTTATCTATAATAACCTTTCTAAATGCAAGTTCCTCAAGAATAGGTCCGAGAATAACCGCGAAGATGATACTTGGTAATATCTTCTGTTTACTGATAAGATCAATAGTTGAATTCTCGATTGTAATCCCCGCAGCTTTTTCTATAATTGCTGTGATGATAAGTCCAAGAATATTTGTAGCCATCATCACAAAGGCAACAACAAAATAAAACTTAAACATACTTTTAACTTCTATTTTATTCTCTTCCGGCTTCTTAGATTTAAGTCTACTGATTACGGCAAGACAAACGGGGAACCCAACTGCCCATATTGGCGCAAGACCAAAAATGAAGGTTAACCAGCTGTTATTTTGAAAATCGATATTATTCTTTCTAATTAAGAACAAAATAAAATAGCTCGAAACCTCTAAAGCTATCACAAATAGAAAAAACGAAAAACCCAGCCATGCATAATCACTTTTAATCTTCTTTCTATCCAACGTATATCTCCTTATCCATCACATTTTCCTTAGCTCCGAATAGGCCATCGGAACTGTTAATATCATCGTCATCACATCAGACACAGTCTGTGTTATCTGAACTCCCGTCAATCCGAAGAATATCGGGAGAACTATTATTAGCGGTATAAAGAATAGTCCATTTCTTGCCGATGCAAGTATACTTGCTCTGAGTCCCGCACCGATGGACTGTAGCATCATATTGGTCATCACTATTGGTGCTGACAGTGAAATGACTGAGGACTGACATCTAAGCGCAAAGGCTCCAACCTTTATTACCTCGGGATCATCTCTGAACCATCCTACTATCTCGGGAGCAAATGTAAAACACAGTGCTCCTACTGCAAGAAGGAATATGAATCCCCATCGGAGGCAGAAATAATATCCCTGCTTCACTCTATCACGAAGGCCTGCTCCGTAATTAAAGGAGCATACCGGCTGATATCCTTGTCCAAAACCAATAAGAGCTGAAATCATCATGAGCATAACTCTTGTAACGATGGACATACCTGCTATTGCAGCGTCTCCTCCGAATCTACCTGCAGCAGAATTCAACATAAGGGTTGAAACTGCAGCCATTCCCTGTCTCAGAAGAGATGGGGCTCCGCCATTTACTATCTCCACAAAGAATCTTGTCGAGAACTTTATGTTCCTTACGTTCAGCTTGATATTCTCGCCTCTCATACTACCCAGCAGAAGTACAAAGAAGCTGGTTATCTGTCCCGCAACTGTCGCTATGGCAGCCCCCTGAACTCCCATCTTACAGTATAGTATCAGTAGTGGATCCAGGAATATATTTATGACCGCACCACACATGAGACCAATCATCGCATAGAAGGCACTTCCCTGAAAACGCAGCTGATTATTTATGACAAACTGCCCCATCATAAAAGGTGCACCTATAAGAATGATTCTCATATATTTTTCGGTATCTTCTATGGTAGTAGGAGTCGCACCAACCCATCCGGATATTTTATGAATAAACAGATTTCCAACCACCGCCAGAATAGTTCCGAGAATAAGTGCCAGAGTAAAGCCTGTCGAGGCCATTACATTTGCCTCTTTCTTCTTACCAGCCCCCAGCATTCTCGACAGGTAGTTTCCCGATCCATGACCGCAGAAAAAACCCAGTGCCTGTATTATTGCCATAACTGAAAAAACAAGACCTACCGCTGCTGTCGCCTCGGTAGATATCTTGCCCACAAAGTATGTATCCGCTGAATTATATAAAGCCGTAACCATCATGCTGATAATGGTCGGAATAGCAAGCTTCACTATCAGCTTAGGTATAGGAGTCTCCGTAAGCATCTGCCTACGGGACTGACTATATTCTTTTTCCATTTATTATCACCTGATTATAGGGCCGCCTTAAATGCTGCTAGCAGGTCCGAATATTCTTCATAGGCTGGAAGTTCAGGATAATCTGCCTTGATCTGCTCTGTTGATCTGAACAGGAATCCTGCCTTACTTGCCTGAATCATTGCAAGGTCATTGAAGCTGTCACCAGTAGCGATTGTATCAAAACCGCAGGACTGAAGAGCCTTTACTGTTGTTAGCTTAGATTTCTCACAACGCATTTTATAGCCTGTTATCTTGCCATCAGGAGCAACCTCAAGGGTATTGCAGAAAATAGTTGGCATTCCAAGCTTCTTCATGAGCGGCTTAGCAAACTGCTCAAATGTATCACTTATAATAATAGTCTGAGTTACATCTCTTAACTGATCAAGGAACTCCTTAGCACCTGGAAGTGGATCAATCTTAGAGATAGTCTCCTGTATCTCCTTAAGACCCAGCCCATGCTCTTCAAGTATTCCGAGTCTCCATTTCATAAGCTTATCATAATCTGGTTCATCTCTTGTAGTTCTTCTAAGCTCTGGTATACCACTTTCCTCTGAAAATGCTATCCATATCTCTGGAACAAGAACTCCTTCAAGATCTAAACATGCAACATTCATTCCCATTTTCATTTCCTCCAAAATTCGCTATCCACTATATTACCAAAAAATATGAAATAGCGCTACTAACTTATTAAATCTATTTGTAGCATCCCATAAGCAAAGCTATAACGAATAGTATAAGTAGATGTGCCGGATAGAAAACATAGAAGAACCATTTATGAAATGGTTTCTTGCTTCCGCTCTCTCCGTTATAGAACAGGAATAGAACCGGAATAAGAAAAACTCCCAACTGGAACAAATTCTGTTTGCCCATAAATAAGAATGGAACACATTCAAAAATCGCAATTATACAGAAGGACAACCACTGCTTCTTCTTATCCCCCTCATAGTAGTGGAAAAAGAACGCCCATAGTACATCTGCAAAAACCCAATCTCCAAAAAGTGCAATGACACATATAAATAACAGAATAACTGTCTTTACTCCTACCGGAAGATTAGCCTCGTCCCACATCCATATAGCAATAAATGCCAGAAACAGTGTTGTCATTACACTAAACATAGGCAGCGGCCAAAAGCCTTGTTCATACAGGGTATATGCGGGCCACGAAATAAACGAAAAAATGAATAGACGCTTGGCATACCTTTTCTTATCTTTTGTATATTTATATCCTTCTGCAAGAAGTATCGCCATAGAAGGTCCTGTAAGTCTTCCTATCACGTGCATAATCTGCCCCAGAAGAGTTCCCGTAGGAACAAACTTCCACGCTATATGATCAATTATCATGGCGATAATAAGTATATACTTTAATTGATTTCTATTTATGATCTTTAACCGTTCCATTTTCTAGCTCCTATAATCATTTTTCGCCATTATAAATGCTCCCACATTAAGAAGTCCTTAAGGACTATATTGTATGCAACGCTTCGCTTATATTCGACACATACTGAATCTCTACCCCCAACTTCTCTATCTCAGGCTTGGCATTTGACTTAGGCACGATAGCCTTGGTATATCCCAGCTTTGCAGCTTCCTTTATTCTCTGGGATATATTTCTTACGCCTCTTATCTCTCCTGCCAGACCTATCTCTCCTATTATCACAGTCTTGCTGTCTATCGCCTTATCCCTAAACGATGAATAGATGGCACATATGATTCCCAGATCTGTCGAGGGATCATTTATCTTAAGTCCACCTGCTACATTTACATAGCAGTCGCAGCCTGTCATGCTGATACCGCCTCTTTTTTCAAGTACTGCAGTAAGAAGATTTACTCGGTTATAATCTAGTCCAACACTGGTTCTTCTAGGCATACTGAAGCTGGAATCTGTACATAGAGCCTGAAGCTCTACAAGCATAGCTCTGGTTCCTTCAACTATGCAGACAACCGCAGAACCAGATGAGTTCTCAGGTCTTCCATTCAGGAAGAATTCAGATGGATTAACCACCTCCTCCAGACCACTGTCAGTCATATTGAAGACTCCTATTTCATTGGTTGAACCGAATCTATTCTTGTTCGCTCTAAGCAGTCTGAAGCCACCACTATCATCGCCCTCAAAATAGAGCACACAGTCTACCATATGTTCAAGTGTTCTTGGACCTGCAACAGTACCTTCCTTCGTAACATGTCCTACAATAAAGACTGCCGCCTCCTTCTGCTTTGCTATCTGAAGCAGTCTGGCTGTTACCTCTCTAACTTGAGATATAGTGCCTGGAGCCGCCTCAACATTAGGCGCTTCTATAGTCTGTATCGAATCGATAACAACAACCTCTGCTTCCAGGCTATCTATTTGGTTCTCGATATTATCCATATCATTATCGCTGAGAAGCATAAGCCTCTCTTCCATCACACTGCCCGAATCAATACCCAGACGTACTGCTCTGGACTTGATCTGAGACATAGACTCTTCACCAGATACATAGAGAACCTTCGTATCACCTTTAACAAGATTGCGGCACATTTCCAGAAGAAGTGTAGACTTACCGATTCCCGGATCACCTCCTACAAGCACCAGGGAGCCCTTTACTATTCCGCCACCAAGGACTCTATCAAGCTCCGATATATCTGTCGAAATTCTCGACTCTTCAGAAGATGAAACATTTTTTATACTTGTTGCTTTAGGTCTATCTGATGCAGTAACCAGTTTGTTTGTTCTAGTCTTTGTAACCTTCTCTTCTACAAAGGAATTCCATGCCTTACAGGATGGACATTGACCCAGCCATTTGCTGAATTCATTTCCGCATTCCTTGCAATAAAATATCTGTTTATCCTTCGCCATTTCCCCTCCGTTAAAATGTATAAAGGGACGGTCCTAAGAACCGTCCCACTTATCCCTTTACCAAGTCAAACTATTTAGTTCTTCTCTATAACTACGCCAACCTGATCATTATCTTCAAGCTCTACACTGATGCTGAGCTTTCCACCCAGGTTAGTCTTCATCTTTCCAACATATACGTCATCAACATGAACCTTATATTCTGTTTCAGGCTCGAGCTCAAGTGTTACCTGCGCATCACTTTCACCCTCTACACTGAACATAACCTTTGAATCATTTGCTCTAAATTCATGAACTACGGTTCCTGGAACTGACTCATATACGAACATTCCATTTCTTTCAAGCTTTGTAATCTCGTTAAAAGTTTTGATCTTGTAGCTGTCGCCATTATATTCAAATCCATCCTTCTTTGTCTTGGTTGGAAGTTCATAATTACCGAAGCTTATGGAACCATTTTCCTCTTCTCGGATAAGTTCATCTATTACTGCCATTGATTAATACCTCCTGAAATATCACTAGTAATGTAACCTCTTTTATGATAACAAAAATCAGTTCTAATTACCACAAATATTTATATACATTTTTGTCATTTTACATTAAATACTACCTTGTCTTTTTCGACTGTTATACTCACAGTTGAGCCCTTCTGAATCTCCCCACTTAGCAGCTTCTCAGCCATTTCATCTTCTATGTATTGCTGCACAGCTCTTCTGAGCGGACGCGCACCAAACTTCTTATCATATCCCTTCTCGAATATGAATTTCTTAAGCTTCGCGCCGTATGTAAGCTTGATATCGGCATTTTCTTTGACGCGGTCCTTCAGCTCCTTCAGCATAAGTCCTGCTATGCTTAGAACCTCGCTGTCTCCAAGTGCTTTGAATACGATAATGTCATCAAGACGGTTAATGAACTCAGGCTTAAAGAGTGTCTTCACCTCATCCATTATCATATTCTTCATATCCTCATGAGCTCGATTCTCATCATTATCTGTGACGAATCCAATGGACTTAGGATCTATTATCTTATTGGCTCCGAGGTTAGAAGTCATGATGATAATTGTATTCTTGAAATCAACCTTGCGTCCCTGGGCGTCAGTTATGCATCCGTCATCAAGCACCTGAAGGAGTACATTGAATACATCAGGGTGTGCCTTCTCAACCTCATCAAAAAGAACAACACTGTATGGATTACGTCTTATCTGCTCAGATACCTGACCACCTTCATCATAGCCTACATAGCCCGGAGGAGAGCCTATCATTCTAGATACATTATGCTTCTCCATATATTCAGACATATCCACTCTTATAAGGCTCTTTTCATCTCCGAACAGAACCTCAGCAAGTGCTTTTGACAGTTCAGTCTTACCTACACCGGTAGGTCCAAGGAAGAGAAATGCCCCTATCGGTCTATCTGGTGATCTAAGTCCGGCTCTGCTTCTTCTAATAGCACTAGCCACTGCACTTACAGCTTCTTCCTGACCAACTATTCTCTCATGCAGTTTATCTTCAAGCCCAAGAAGTCTGGTCTGCTCTGTTTCACTTAGCTTTGTAACAGGAATCTTAGTCCAGGTTGAAACAACCTGAGCAACATCCTCCTCATTAAGCTCTACATAGACCTCTTCTTCAAACTTCTTCTCTTCCTGCTTCTGCAGATACCTATCTCTTTTTTTCTTAAGCTTTGATGCAGAATTAATATCTCCTGCTCTGAGAGCATCCTCTATTTCTTCCGTCAACTCATCCAGCTGAGTTTCCTTACCGGAATAGATAAAGTCCTTCGGAACCTTACCGAGTCTCACTCTGGCACAGGCTTCGTCCAATATATCTATAGCCTTATCCGGAAGAAAACGGTCATTTATATATCTAACCGAAAGTGCCACTGCATATCTTAATGTTTCATCAGATATCTTAACGCCATGGAACTCTTCATATCTAGGTCTCAGACCCATGAGAATATCAATAGCTTCAGCAGGTGTTGGCTCATCCACATTTACCGGCTGGAATCTTCTCTCCAGCGCAGCATCCTTTTCAATATACTTTCTGTATTCCTCGAGAGTAGTTGCACCCAGTACATGTATCTCGCCCCTTGAGAGTGCAGGCTTAAAGATATTTGCCGCATCATGTGTACCTTCTGCACCACCAGCTCCAACCAGCGAGTGGAGCTCATCTATAAAAAGAATAATACTTGGATCCGACTTAACCTCATCTATTGCATTCTTAAGTCTCTCCTCGAAGTCTCCTCGATATCTGGTACCCGCCAGCATTCCTGCCAGATCCAGACTCATTATCCTTTTATCC
>CAMKQB010000006.1 GCA_946414825.1 uncultured Lachnospiraceae bacterium | reverse complement strand
AGGAGGAATATACATACGGTCAGTATTACAATACTGATGTAAGTATAGATTTCAGCTTCTTTGATTATAATATCAAGTCAGCTCAGGTTACTGATAATGGATCAGTACTTCCAGTTAATTGGACATTTAATGGTCCTTATGGAAAGGGTAGCTACACAATATCATCTGAGGGTTATCATGAAATTGTGATTAGTTCAACTGATAAGTCAGATAATACTACTACAGACAGTGGTTCTAACCAGAAGCTGAGATTCACTATCGATAAGTCAGCGCCTACGATTTCAACATCACTTAATGGTGTTCGTTATTCTGAAGGTTCTGGGGTTAGATATTTCAACACAAATGGAACAATTGATGTTTCAGTAAGTGATGCAAATATTGATGGCTCAGATCTGAATAGAATAAACAGAATGACTGTTCCAGGAAGCTCTGTATCTGTTTCAGAGGCTTCAGTAGGTGAAGGAGCGGAGACATTCTCAACAGAAGCTGATTACGAAGTTCAGTACTATGCAATAGATAGAGCTGGTAACAGAAGTGATACAAGAACTGTAATGTTCCGAGTTGATAAGACAGCTCCACAGCTTCAGGTATCAAATGTTGGTGCGGTTTCAACAGCTGGATCACAGAATGTATCCTTCAATGTTAAGGAAGCATTCTTCTCAGATATGAATAATGTAACTATCAAGATTTACAAGCGTGTTGAAGGTCGTGCTGAGGTACTTGAGAAGACCATAGACTTCAAGCCAAATAGTGCAAATGATTCAACAAGCTACACCTTCTCAGAAGATGCTGAGTATAGAATCGAGTTTACTGCAGAAGATAAGTGTGGTAACAAGTCCAATACTGATTACTCCTTCATTAAGGATGGTACAGCACCACTGATTACACTTTCAGGTGTAAGTAATTACGATAAGACAGATAAGAATGTTGAACTGACAGTTATCATTGATGAAGCCTTCTACTCAAGTAATAGAGTTACACTTTCTGGTACAAGAACAGATATTAATGGCAAGTCAAATGCTATAACATTTGATAGCTTTGTTACAAATAGAAGCAAGATATCACAGCTTCAGCAGCTGTTTAAGGAAGATGGTATCTACGATATAACGGTAACATCTACTGATAAGGCTGGTAACTCATCCTCTAAGGGAGTTCACTTCACAATCGATACTACAGATCCTGTGATTGGTGACCTGTCAAAGTATGATGGTATCAGAACAAACAGCTTCAAGTGGGATACAAACCTCGATGAACTGGTAACAGACCTTACAGTGTGTGATATTAAGGTTTACATGGACGGTTCACTTTATGATGGAACATCTGATGTAGAGGATGGTTCACACGTGCTGAAGATTGAAGCGACAGATGAGCTTGGACATACAACTACTAAGGAAGTTACATTTGTACTTGATTCAAGAGGACCAAATATCATCATATCAAATGTAGAGGATGGAGATAATCTTCTAGATTCTACAGAAGTTATAGTTACAGTTGAGCTTGATGAGGATAATCTTGATACAGTTATGCTGAATGATAAGGCTGTAGAGGTTAAGGATAATCAGGCTAAGCTGACAGTTAATAAGAAGGGTAAATATACTCTTTCAGCTACAGCTCATGATGAGGCTGGAAATGCTTCTTCCGCTGAGATTAAGTTCACATTTGGTAAGCAGACTAATCTGCTACTGATTGGAATAATAGCTGGTATCCTGATACTGCTGCTACTTGCACTTCTCGTAGTAATTAAGAGAAGACAGAAGGATCAATAGTAGCGTATAGTAGACTAAAAAAATAAAATATGCTATAAATGTGAGGCACAGAGTTTTCTGTGCCTCATGCTTTTTTGATGATAGATTTGAATATACTAATAAAGTGTCATTTTGAACGAAGAAATGTGCTTGGCAATAATTGAAACAGGAGGATAATTAATGTTTAAAGCTGTAGTTTTTGATATGGATGGAGTCATACTTGACTCAGAGAAGATATACAGAAAATATGAATTTGAGGCGCTGGAGCATTTTGGGCTACCTCTTGATAATAAAGAGGAATTCTGTAATCGTATAGCGGGTGGAACAAAGCACACAAATAAATTGGTTTTTGAAGAGTTCTTTGATACTGATATAGATTATTTCACATATCGTGATTACGTAAGTGCAGGAGTGGAGAAACACTGTGCGGAGTTTGGCTATGAGCTGAAGCCGGGAGTGAAAGAGATATTTGATTTCCTGAAGGATAGAGGAATCAAGATAGCCCTTGCTACTTCTACGGATAAGGATAGAGCTAATCGCTTTTTGAAACCACATGGGCTGCTTCCTTATTTTGATTATATGATCTTCGGAGATGTAATCCCTGCTGGACGTGGTAAGCCTAATCCAGACATTTACCTCAAGGCCTGTGAGATGATAGGTACTAAACCGGAGGAAACTATTGGCGTTGAGGATTCGATTAACGGAATTAAATCCTCATCTTCTGCGGGACTCTATACAGTAATGGTCATTGACCTCATTAAACCAGAGGGGGAGGATAAGAATATTCCTGATGAGATATATGACATTATTACGCAGATAAAGGAGCTATTTTAGACCTTTAATAGTCTGATTTACTAGCCAAATTAGTACTTTACTAAACTTGACATATTGAGTTATAATGTAAGTTGCTGTTTTACGGCTACTTTTATTATGTAACAGAGGAGATGCAACATGAAGAAGGCAAAGAGAAATGCGATTCTCGGGCTCATTGCATTTTTACTGATTGCAGCTGGAGCTGCTTATTCAGTAATCTACGGACTTGGCAATGAGAAAGTAGGACTGGCAAAGGACATTCCACTTGGACTTGACCTCCAGGGTGGTGTCAGTGTTACTTATGAGATTCAGGAAGAAGATGCTACGGACGAGGAGATAAATGCTACAATTGACAAATTGCAGCGAAGAGTAGATACCTACAGTCCAGACGCAGAGGTTTATAGACAGGGTAACAGACGTATCACTGTTGAGATTCCGGTTGATACCAGCAAGTATGATCCAAACGAGATACTTGATGCGCTGGGAAGACCTGGTAAGCTTGAGTTCCTGGATCCAACTAACTATCAGAAGTTTGCTGCTGGCGAAACTGAGTATGAGGCAGCACTTACAGGTTCTGATGTAAAGAATGCTGAGGGCGGACGTATACAGGATCAGACAACAGGTGCTGATGAGTATATAGTATCACTCCAGTTTACTGACGAGGGTGCGCAGAAATTCTCAGATGTAACAGGTGCCAATGTTGGTAATCAGGTTTATATAGTTTATGATGGAGCAGTTGTTAGTGCACCAGTAGTTAGAGAGCAGATCAGTGGCGGTAGCGCTCAGATCGATGGTATGGATGACTTTGATGAGGCATCAAATCTTGCAAGTACAATCAAGATTGGTGCACTTCCACTTACTCTTAAGGAGCTGTCATCTCAGGTTGTTGGCGCTAAGCTTGGTTCTGATGCTCTTCGTACATCACTTATAGCAGGTGCTATCGGACTTGGTATCATTTTCCTTATTATGATTATCATTTTCCGTGTTCCTGGATTCCTTGCTTCTATTGCACTTACATTATATACAATTCTGGAGCTGTTCTTCCTGAACACACTCCACATCACACTTACACTTCCTGGTATAGCAGGTATTATCCTGTCTATAGGTATGGCGGTCGATGCGAATGTCATTATCTTCACGCGTATCAAGGAAGAGTTGGGAGTTGGTAAGACTGTTAAGACTGCTGTTAAGGCAGGTTTCGAGAAGGCTATGTCAGCCATTATCGATGGAAATATAACAACAATCATTGCTGGTATCGTACTTCTTATCATGGGTACTGGTACAGTTAAGGGATTTGCTAGAACACTGATTCTTGGTATTGTTCTTTCAATGGTAACAGCACTTGTTGTAACAAGAGTACTTCTTACAATCGCTGTTAATCTTGGAATTACTAACAAGAAGTTTTACGGTGTTGCTAAGGCTCCTAAGATTACTAAGTATACCAAGGGCTTCAAGTTTGCATCTGTATTCTCTATCATAATTATTCTTACAGGTATTGCATTCCTGTTTGTAAATAAGAACATTGGAACTCGTGGAAATGCCCTCAACTACTCACTTGAGTTTAGTGGTGGTACATCTACTGCAGTTACATTTAATGAAACATATTCCCTTGCTGATGCTGAGGAGAAGGTTCTTCCGGTGTTTAGCGAGGTAGGAATTGATTCAAGTAAGATTCAGATTCAGATAGTTGATAATACTAATCAGATAGTGTTCAAGAGTAACATGCTAGATGATGAGCAGCGTTCTAGTCTTGCAACTGCTCTTAAAGAGAAGTTTGAAATAACTGATGATAAGATTGATACACAGAATATATCTAGTACAATCAGTAAGGAAACTCAGAGAGATGCTATCCTCGCTGTAGTAATTGCTTCACTTCTTATGCTTATCTATATAGCTTTCAGATTCAGTGATGCAAGATTCGGTGTCAGCGCAGTGCTTGCTCTGATCCACGATGTACTCTTCGTATTCTTCGCATACTCTATTATGTATCTATCAGTAGGTGGTACATTTATCGCATGTATGCTTACAATCGTCGGTTACTCGATTAACTCCTCAATCATCATATTCGACCGTATCAGAGAGAATCTGAAGATTATGAGTGTTGACAAGGATGGATACGATTCAATAGTTGATACAAGTATTTCACAGACATTCACAAGAAATATTTATACAAACCTGACAACCTTCGTGACAATCCTCATGCTTTACATCATGGGTGTTGCTTCACTTAAGGAGTTCACCTTCACACTGATGGTCGGTGTTGTTGCCGGTACATATTCATCTATCTGCATAACTGGACCACTTTGGCTTGCTATGAGAAAGGGCTTCAAGAAGAAGGATGATGATTCAACTTCTAAGAAGAAGGTTGCTAAGGCTTAGGAGCAATGGCTAAGGAGTGTAAACTCTGGAGCGTAAGCATATAATTAATATTTTAAATAATATAGGACGAGGACGAGTAAGCCTCGTCCTTGTTATATTCAAGCAGTACAGAAGCTTACGTCATTCTGAGCGTAAGTATAGAATATAGAAGATGGGAGAATAGAGATTACAGAATGAAGAAGGATTGGAGAATATATAGTCTCAGGGCAGACTTTAACGGACTTGCAGCGAAGCTCGGCGTAGATCCAGTTGTAGTGAGAATCATGAGAAATCGTGGCCTGACGGAAGAACAGGACTACGAGAATTTCTTATACGGAACTCTGAATAGCGCTCATTCTCCTGAGAAGATGCTGGATATGGAGTTGGGAGTAGATATCATTTCCGCCTCTATCGATGAGGGTGAAAATATCAGAGTGGTAGGCGACTATGATGTGGATGGCGTCACTTCAACATATATCCTTTATGATGCAATTAAGAATCTGGGAGGAAATGTATCCTACGACATTCCTCATAGAGTGAGAGATGGATATGGCATGAATGTGCGTATAGTTGAGGATGCTTATAATGATGGAGTCAGCACAATCATAACCTGCGATAACGGTATAGCGGCGGTGGATGCAGTAGCTAAGGCGAAAGAGCTGGGAATGACGGTTGTTATTACTGATCACCACGAGATACCTCCGGTTCTGCCTGATGCTGATGCGATAATCGATCCTCATCAGGAAGGCGATGATTATTCCTTCAAGGATATATGTGGCGCGATGGTAGCCTATAAGTTCGTAAGCCTTCTTTATAGAGAAAGAGGAGAGAGTCTAGGAGCTAGAAAATATTTGGGTGAGCTGGCGCTTGCGACAAATTGTGATATCATGCCTCTAATAGATGAGAATAGAATATTTGTTAGGGAGGGCATGAAGGAGCTTAAGGATTCTCCGAGTCTTGGTCTCAAGGCGCTGATAGAGGAACTGTCTCTCGGGGGAAAAGTGATAAATGAATATCATCTGGGCTTCGTGATAGGCCCTACTATAAATGCGGCTGGTAAGCTGGGAGATGCAAAGGATGCGCTTGAACTGCTTCTCACAGAGGATGAAGAATTCGCGAAAGTGCGCTCGGAAGAGCTCCATAGGCTAAATGAATCGCGTAAGTCTCAGACGGAAGAGGGTGCAGAACGAGCGGTAGAAGAAATTGTTGAGGAAGAGATAGAGGGTGACCTGCAGCCGGTAGATAAGGTGATTGTGGCATATATTCCAGGGATAAATGAAGGAATTGCTGGAATAATTGCTGGAAGACTGAAGGAGAGATTCTATAGACCTACTATTGTATTTACCGATACAGAGTCGGATCCAGATATACTGAAGGGCTCGGGAAGATCTATCGAAGCCTACAACATGTTTGAAAAGATAAATGAACATAGGGATATGACAGTTAAGTTCGGAGGACATCCTCTAGCGGCAGGACTATCTATTAAGAGAGAGGACCTTGCAAGTTTTAGGGAGTGCCTGAATCGCGACTCAGGCCTTGAGTATAGGGACTTCGTGGAAAAACTAATGATAGATGTGCCTATGCCTATGAGCTATGCGAGTATGAATCTGGCGGAGCAACTAGAAAACCTAGCTCCGTTTGGTAAGAGCAATGATAAACCGCTCTTTGCTGAGCAAGATATGGAGATTCTGGGCTACGAAATCTATGGAAGAAATATGAATGTCATGAATCTCAAGGTTAGAAGCACGAGTGGCTCGGTGCATGAACTCAAATTCTTCCGCCCAGAAGAGTTCGAAGAACGTATAAATAAGTGGTTTAACGCTTCGGATTGTGATAAAATGAAGAATGGCATTCGTACTGGATGCAAGATAGATATAGCCTATGAACTGGGCATAAATGAATATAATGGAATAACGAAAATGCAGCTCCTTCTTAAAGAGTATGAGAAGGCGTGATAATAGAGAGGAGAACGGTAATGAAAACAGTTGAAGATTATATAATCACTATTCCTGATTTTCCTGAACCAGGAATAATGTTCAGAGATGTAACAGGTGTTCTGGATGATCCGGAAGGTCTGAAGCTAGCTATCGATGAACTGTATAAGCTTCTGGATGGAATCGAGTATGACGTAATAGCTGGTGCGGAGGCGAGAGGATTTCTCTTTGGTATGCCTCTAGCATATAAGGCTGGTAAGAGATTTGTTCCAGTTAGAAAGAAGGGAAAGCTTCCTAGAGAAACAGTTGAGAAGGAATATGAACTGGAGTATGGAACAGCAACTATAGAGATTCATAAGGATTCTATTAAGCCGGGTGAAAGAGTTGTTATCGTTGACGACCTTATTGCGACAGGTGGAACTATCAAGGCTGCAGCTGATCTCTTTGAAGAACTGGGCGGAAAGGTAGTTAAGCTGCTATTTCTTATTGAGCTGGAGGGTCTGCATGGACGGGATAAGCTCGAGGGATATGATGTAGAATCCGTTGTTAAATATCCTGGCAAGTAATATGGACTTAGTTAGTTATAATTGATTAATTAGATTGATTAGGTCAATTCAGATACAATTGATTGGTTTCGTAAGAGAAAGGAGAAGTAATTATGTCAGAAAAACTAGATATTACAACTGGTAAGCTTGACGAGATATCTGAGAATCGTGGACCGGTTTCTGAGATTATCAATGACAGCTCACGTACTGGTGTACTTGCTACTCCAGAGGATTTTACAGAACCGGATAAGATATATGAGCTTCTTCTGGAGAAGATAAAGCTCTATCATCCATCGGATGATTTCTCAATGATAGAGAAGGCTTATCATATAGCGGATGATGCACATCAGGGGCAGAAACGTAAGTCCGGTGAGCCATACATTATCCATCCGCTCTGCGTAGCTATTATACTTGCTGAGCTTGAGATGGATAAGGAGACAATCGTTGCAGGACTCCTGCATGATGTTATCGAGGATACTGAGTATTCCAAGGAGGATATCAGTCGTGAGTTTTCGCCAGAGATAGCACTTCTGGTTGATGGTGTTACCAAGCTGACACAGTTGAATCTGTCTCAGGACAAGATAGAGATTCAGGCAGAGAACCTCCGAAAAATGTTCCTTGCCATGGCAAAGGATATCAGGGTTATCATTATCAAGCTGGCCGATAGACTTCACAATCTTAGAACTCTTCAATATCAGACTGCGGCTAAGCAGATAGAGAAGGCAAGGGAGACAATGGATATCTATGCTCCTATTGCGAATCGTTTGGGTATATCCCGTGTTCAGGTTGAGATGGATGACCTCTGCATGCAGTATCTGTATCCAGACATTTATGCTGAGCTGAGAGCCAGCATAGGTGAGAGGCTGTCCGAGCGAGAGGACTTCATTCAGGATATGGTAAATGAGGTTACCGGATATATCGAAGAGGCGGGTATAGAGGCTGAGATAGAGGGCCGCGTAAAGCACATTTTCAGTATTTACAAGAAAATGAAGACACAGGGTAAAACTCTGGATCAGATATATGATGTATTTGCGCTTAGAATAAAGGTTGCGTCAGTAAGAGACTGCTATGCAGCCCTGGGTATAATTCATGAGAAGTACAAGCCTATACCGGGTCGCTTCAAGGATTATATCGCCATGCCGAAGGCGAATATGTATCAGTCACTTCATACCACACTTATTGGACATGGCGGCAGGCCCTTTGAGATTCAGATTCGTACCTACGACATGCATAGAACTGCCGAGTATGGTATCGCGGCGCATTGGAAATATAAAGAGACAGGTAGCAAGAATGTATCCGAAGAAGAGAAGAAGTTCAATTGGCTTCAGGAAATTCTCGACTGGCAGAACGATACAAAGGATAATGCTGAATTTATAAATGCAGTTAAGACTGACCTGGATATGTTCCAGGATCAGGTTTATGTATTCACCCCTGTGGGAGATGTTCTTCCGCTTCCAAGAGGTTCAAACACCATTGATTTTGCTTACGCTATTCATACGGCGGTTGGTAATAGGATGGTAGGCGCCCGTGTAAATGGACGTCAGGTTCCGATTGAGACTAAGCTCCATTCTGGAGATAGAGTTGAGATAATTACTTCGGCAAATTCAAAAGGACCAAGCATGGACTGGCTGAATATCGTCAAGAGTACACAGGCTAAGACTAAGATTAATCAGTGGTTCCGTCAGGAACTGAAGGAAGAGAATATAATCAAGGGTAAGACGGCGGTTGAAAACTACTGCAAGACCAAGAATATTCCGCTTTCAGATCTTATGAAGCCGGAGTATGTGGCTGCTACTCTGAAGAGATATAACTTCGGTGACTGGGATTCACTTATGGCAGCAATCGGTCATGGTGGACTCAAGGAAGGTCAGATAGTTAACAGACTCCTTGAGGAACATAGACGTCTCACAGAGGAAAATGTATCTGATGAGGATATAGCTGATGAGATAAATAGAAAGAGCAAACATTTTGAGATGCCAAAGGGCAGCATCAAGGTTCATGGTGTCCATGATGTAGCTGTTAGATTCTCAAAATGTTGTTCGCCGGTTCCTGGAGACGAGATAATAGGCTTCGTTACCAGAGGTCGAGGAATCTCTATTCACAGAACTGACTGTGAGAACCTGCTAAGCATGAGTGAAAGCGAACGTGAGCGACTCATTGAGGCTGAATGGGTTGAGGAGAACTCTGGATCAGATGCAGAATTCATAGCTGATATCAATGTATATGCTATGGATAGAAATGCTCTCATTCATGATATTACTAAGGTGTTCATGGAGTCAGACATTCCTATCAAGAAGATAGAAGGTCGTGTAAATAAGCAGGGCAAGACCACTATCAATGTACAGTTCGGCGTTAGAACTAAGGGTGATATGAATGTTCTCATATCCAAGATTAGAAGCATCCAGGGGATTATAGATATCGAAAGAACTCAGGGTTAAATATATGTACAAGATGGAATGTGTAACAATCGGACCTATAGCAACAAATTGCTACACAGTTATAAATGAAGATACAAATGAAGCTATCCTAATAGATGCAACAGGAGACGTAGATTCTCTGCTGAGAGCAGTAAGAAAATCAGACGCAAAGCTTGTTGCTATTCTGCTGACGCATGGGCATTTTGACCATGTTGATGCAGTTGAGGAAGTAAGAAAGGTATATCCGGACATCACGGTATATATCGGTGAGAAGGATAAACCATTTCTGGAGAATACTGCCCTCAATCTGTCGGTACCATTTATGGGAGTTCCGGCGTCTGCAAAGGCGGATGAAACAGTTACAGATGGACAGGAGCTTGAGCTAATTGGGATAAAGATAAAGTGTCTGGAGGTTCCGGGACATACAATCGGAGGCATTTGCTACTATATGCCAGAGCTTAGCTCGGTATTTGATGGAGATACATTGTTCCACGGAAGCGTAGGTAGGTCAGACTTTCCTACCGGGGATGCGGATGCGTTGATTCAGGGGATAAAGGAGAAACTGCTTACACTGCCTGATGAAACAAGAGTTTTCCCGGGTCATGATTCAGAAAGTACCATTGGTTGGGAGAAAAAATACAACATGTTTTTCTGAGTTTATGCAGGCTTGTTCAGCGATTGCATAAACTGGTAGGGGTAAAAAAATGATATTACTCGTGCAGAATGATACTGAATATGAGATAGATTTAAGGGCAATGCTAGGGGCCTTTTTTCATGCTGAAAAAATCAAGTCTGCAAAGCCTGAGGAGGTTGCTCAGTTTGATAGACAGAGGTTCTCTGATTTTACACTGATGTTGACCGCTATATATGAGGATAAGAATACAAGTCTCAAGCTCGAAGAAGATGGTCATGTTCTTTTTTCGGCATATATTTATGGAGATTACAAGGATAGAAAAAGATATAGGAACAAGCTGAAGCTTGCGATATATAGACTTTTATCTGAATATACTAAACTGGAGCTTCCATGGGGAAGTCTTACAGGAATGAGACCGACGAAAATAGCGAGTTCTATGCTTTCTAAGGGCAAGAAAAGAAATGAAATCGTAGAGTATTATAATTATACATATGATGCAAGTACTGAGAAGGCAGAGTTGGCAACTGAAGTTGCGATAACTGAGAGGAAGCTGATGGAAAGTGTTGATCCGGTTGCAGACTACTGTCTGTATGTCGGAATTCCGTTCTGTCCTACAAGATGTCTCTATTGCTCTTTTGCGGCATATCCTATAAATGAATATGAGTCAAAGGTGGATGACTATATCAAGGCTTTGAAGCAGGAGCTGCAGTACATTTCCTATCTAAATAGATATAGACATATGATTGCTGTTTATATAGGCGGAGGAACGCCAACCTCTCTTTCTGCTAAACAGCTTGCAGATATAATGAATACCATAAATGAGAACTTTGATACACAGTTCCTTAGAGAATTTACAGTTGAGGCTGGAAGGCCTGACAGCATTAAACCGGATAAGCTTGAGGTTATGAAGAGACTGGGATGTACCAGAATAAGCATAAATCCTCAAACCATGAATGCTGGTACTCTTAGGACTATTGGAAGGGCACACTCGCCGGCTGAGGTCAGATGGGCTATGGAGAAGGCTCGCAAGGCTGGTTTCGACAATATAAATATGGATATTATAGCAGGTCTGCCGGGGGAAAATATGGCGGATATGCAGTATACACTTGATGAGATAGAGAAGCTGTCGCCTGAGTCGCTTACAGTTCACTCACTGGCTATCAAGAGGTCGGCAAATCTAAATGTCAGATATGATGAATTCAGAGATGAGATAAATCATGACACTGATGAAATGCTTAGTATGGCGGCGAAGAGAGCCGAGAAGTGGGGTCTCCATCCATACTATTTGTATCGCCAGAAGAATATAGCCGGGAATCTGGAAAATGTAGGTTATTCTCAGAAAGGACTTGAATGTCTCTACAATGTATTTATAATGGAAGAGCGGCTTGACACATTTGCTGCCGGCGCCGGGGGCATTACCAGACTTCTGAGTGTGGAAAATGGAATAACCACAAGAGTCGATAGAGTAGAGAATGTGAAGAGTGTTGAGGAATATATCTCGCGAATAGACGAGATGCTGGAGAGAAAATCTGCCGGCATAGATTCCAGGTCATTATAGAGTTAGATATTTACTAAAGATATTTAGGTATTATGGAGGAAAGATAATTGGCAATGAAGAAGAAGCCTGTTACAGGTATGAAGGATATTCTCCCAAGGGAGATGGAGATAAGAGATTATGCCATAGGTCTCATCAAGGAAACATATAAGACTTTTGGCTTTACATCTGTTGAAACTCCTGCTGTAGAGCATATCGAAAACCTGAGCAGCAACCAGGGCGGAGAAAATGAGAAGCTTATTTTCAAGGTGATGAAAAGAGGCGACAAGCTCCTTTCGGCTGCGAACAAGATGGTCGAAGGTGCAAAGTCTGGAGATGCGAATGAGATAGGACTTGATGTAGGAAGTCTCTCAGATTCAGGACTTCGTTATGACCTGACCCTTCCGCTCTCAAGATATTATTCAAATAATGCAAATGATCTGCCTTCCCCATTTAAGGCACTTCAGATGGGTAATGTGTGGCGTGCGGATCGTCCACAGCGTGGAAGATATCGTCAGTTCATGCAGTGCGATATAGATATACTTGGTGAACCGGGAATCATTGCTGAGATAGAGCTGATTCTTGCAACAACTACACTGCTAGGTAAGCTGGATTTCTCGAATTTCACTATTAGAATAAATGATAGAAGGATTCTTAAGGCGATGGCTGCATACAGCGGTTTTGCTGAGGAGGACTATGATACAGTATTTATTATCCTCGACAAGATGGATAAGATAGGACTGGATGGCGTAAAGGAAGAGCTTCTGAAGGAAGGCTACGCAGCCGAGACGGTTGAGAAGTATCTTGGGCTTTACGAGAAATTAGTAGGAAATGGCGAAGAATCAGGTGCCGCAGTATCAGCAGATGACAAGGCTAAGATTAGTATAGAAAATATTAAGTCTATTAAGGATACGCTTGGTGATCATCTTGATGCAGAGGTTTCAGATAATCTCTCTACTATTATCACAAGCGTTGAGGGTGCTAAGGCGGCAGACTTCGGAATCAGCTTTGACCCTACACTGGTTCGTGGAATGTCATATTATACAGGCCCAATCTTCGAGATATCAATGGATGAGTATGGCGGATCTGTCGGCGGCGGCGGACGTTATGACGAGATGATAGGTAAGTTCACTGGTCAGGCAACTCCGGCAGTAGGATTCTCAATTGGATTCGAGAGAATAGTTATGCTTCTTCTTGAAAACAATTTTCAGGTGCCTGGAGCCGGTTCCAGAAAGGCTTATCTTGTAGAGAAGAATATGCCGGCAGAGAAGATGCAGAAGATCATGGCTCTTGCTAAGCAGGAGCGAGATGCTGGAACTATAGTAAATGTATCTATCATGAAGAAGAACAAGAAGTTCCAGAAGGAAAAGATGAAGGAAGAGGGCTATACAGAATTTGTTGAGTTCTTTTCAGATAGAGAATTCTAAGATTATTATATGTCGTGATCTTAAAAACGGAGGAAAAGGAAATGCAATCAAGAACTCATACTTGTGCTGAGTTAAGAAAAGAAAATGTTGGCGAGAAGGTTACTATCGTCGGATGGATGGAAAATGTAAGAGAGGTCGGTGGAAGCCTTGCTTTCGTAGTTATGCGAGATTTCTACGGAATTACTCAGGTGGTTGTTGAGACAGAAGATATGATGTCTGTGATCAAACCCCTTAACAAGGAGACAACACTTAAGGTTACCGGTACAGTACGTGAAAGAAGTAACATTAATAAGAACATTCCTACAGGAGAGATTGAGATCGTTCCTGAGGAGATAGAGGTTTTGGGTAGAAACTACCACGCAGAGCTTCCATTTGAGATAAATCATTCTAGAGAAGCAGATGAGACCTTCCGTCTCAAATATCGTTATCTGGACCTTCGTAATCCAGAGGTTAAGAACAATATAGTTCTCAGATGTAATGTTGTTGCCGCTCTTAGAAGCGCTATGATAGAGCATGGTTTCCTTGAGATAACTACTCCTATTCTTACAGCTTCTTCGCCAGAGGGGGCTAGAGATTATCTGGTTCCTGCCAGAAAGCATCCGGGTAAGTTCTATGCACTTCCACAGGCACCGCAGCAGTTCAAACAGCTGCTTATGACAGCAGGCTTTGATAGATATTTCCAGATTGCTCCTTGCTTTAGAGATGAGGATGCAAGAGGAGACCGTTCACCGGGAGAGTTCTATCAGCTTGATATGGAGATGGCATTTGCATCTAAGGATGATGTATTTGAAATAATTGAGGATGTTCTTCCACCAATCTTCGCAAAGTATGGTAAGTATAATATCGCTTCAGAGGCTCCATTTAAGAGAATTCCTTATCTTGAGGCGATGGATGAATTCGGTACAGATAAGCCGGACCTTCGTATAGATCTTAGAGTTAAGGATGTTACAGAGGAACTTGAGTCTTGCGGCTTTGAACCATTTAGTGGAAATGTTATCAAGGCGGTTCCTGTTTCTAACTGTACACTTACCAGAAAGCAGATCGATACAATCTGCGCAGATATAGAGGTTCAGGCAGGCGCAAAGGCTTATTGGTTCAAGTGTGACGAAAATGGCGCAATTGCTGGTGGAATAGCTAAGTTTATAAATGCAGATCCGGCTATAGCTGAAGCTATTACTAAGAAACTTGGTCTTGAACCAAATTCCCTTGTTGTAGTTGGTGCTGGTAAGAAGACACTTGCTCAGAAGATTTCCGGTGTTGCAGTTAAGATGCTGGGCGCAAAGTGCGAAGGCCATATGGATAAAGAAAGATATGAGTTCTGCTGGATAGTAGACTTCCCTATGTATGAGATAGGGGAGGAATCGGGACTTCTGGAGTTCTGCCACAATCCATTCTCAATGCCTATAGGTGGCAAGGAAATCCTTGAGAAGGCTGAGGCTGGTGAGGTTGATCCACTCAGCATTATGGCTGATCAGTACGACCTTGTATGTAACGGTGTTGAGCTTTCGTCAGGTGCCGTTAGAAATCATAACCCAGAGGTTATGGTTAAAGCCTTTGAGATGGTTCGCCTGGGCGAGGAAGAGGTTAAGGCTAAGTTCCCTGCTATGTATAATGCATTTACATACGGAGCACCTCCACATGCTGGAATCGCTCCCGGAGTAGATAGAATGATCATGCTTCTTGCTGGTGAGGAGTCCATCCGTGAGATTATTGCATTCCCAATGAATAAGAATGCACAAGATATTATGATGGATGCGCCTTCTAAGGTTGAACAGAGCCAGCTTGAAGAGCTTAACATTGAGATAAAGTCAGTTGAGGAATAAACCTCGTTGTACTTTGGGACTTGAAAAAACTTTAGTTGATAATATATGAGTTCTGATTAGGGTATGTAGTATATGAATATTGTAATGACGATAGTTCTGGCTGTAGTCGGCGCGATAGTATATCTGTTTTTAAATGTTGTCATTCGAAGAATGGTGGCAGGAGTCAGAAGTCGCGAGGACTACGATGAAGATGTCGATGGCAAGATGACTAAGGAAGAGAAGAAAGCGGCTGAAGAGGCTAAGGTCATTGAGCTTGAAAAAAAGAAAATAGGATTTAAGGATGTTCAGAAGGAATATGGAACAAGGTTCTATATCGTTGCCGTGATGGGTGCTGTTTTAGGAGGCCTCGCCGGTTTCTTCTTCGGACTATCTGTAGAGGCATTTATCTTCTTTGTTCTATTTGCTGTACTTACTGTTATAGCTTTTATAGATATGGATACGATGGAGATACCACCGGTTCTGAATCTTATTATTTTAGTTCTGGGAATCGTATCTATATGGGTGACTCCAGAGATAACCTTCAAGGAGAGGATAATCGGATTCTTCTGTATAAGCGGTTTCATGTTTCTGATGGATCTGATATTTAGCCTGGCTGCGGGTGTAAATGCCTTCGGTGGTGGAGATATGAAGCTGATGGCAGCGGCAGGACTTCTGCTCGGCTGGAAGGGAATCCTTACAGCATTTCTTATTGGTATCTTTGTGGGAGCTATTATCGGTATAGCACTTATGGCAAGAAAGAAAAAAGGCGGACGCGAGCATATGCCATTCGGTCCATCCCTTTGTGTAGGAATAGTGGTTGCCAGCCTGATTGGAGGACAGTTTATTGACTGGTATCTTGGCATGGCAAAATCCATGATGCATACTACATATTAGTGAGTATATAGGGACGGTTCTTTTTTACTCAGTATGCAAATGGTATGCAAATGGGGACGGTTCTGTTTTGCACATTTTTATCAGTTGATAAAAGTGTGCAAAACAGAACCGTCCCCATTTGCATACCGTCCCTATATACTCACTATACTATTTCAAGAATGGTATTAACCATCAAGTCATTCTGTTTTGGCTTCATGAAGCACATACGAATGTACTTATCTGACAGACCTCGAATGTCATCGCATTTACGAATTATTATACCGCGCTGGTTGCAATGCATAGCTACATCGGAGGAACTGAGGTCGTCCTTCAGAAGCTTAACCAGCATGAAGTTTGCGTCCGGCTTGATCAGCTTGATTGTCTTGCTGGTAGACATAGCCAGATATACAAGAGAACGCTCTGTATGAATCATGGACTGTGATTCAGTGATATACTCTTCGTCCTTGAACATATCAGTGATAGCGATTGCTGTCAGTGAAGCGATGTTGTTCTTGGTGGTAGTCAGATCAATGATTTCCTTGTGCTCAGGATTATTCATGATGGCATATGCAAATCTCAGTCCAGGTACTGCAAAGAACTTTGAAACGCTTCTGATAACGGAAATGTTATCGAACTCCTCTGTAAGAGGAACTGCGGTATACTCCTTGTAATTATCAAGGAATTCTATATACATCTCATCAACTATGAGGAAGATATCCTTCTCTTTACAAGCCTCAGTGAGCTTTCTGATATCAGCAAGCTCTATCTTCTTTGAGGTTGGGTTGTTTGGGTTGGCTATAATTACGAGATCCAGATCTTCGGTGAGCTGAGATATCAGATCCTCCATATCCAGCTTGAAATCTTCCTCTTCCTTCAGATTGTAGAAAGAAAGCTCGACGTTATAAGCTGAAAGTACATGTTCAAACTCGCTTGGCCCCGGAGTTAACAAAAGTGCCTTCTTTGGAAGAAGAAGTGCGCCGTATAGCTTAAGCAGGTCAGTAGAACCATTTCCCATAACAATATTCTCCAAAGGAGCGCCAACATAGGATGAAACAGCAGTTTTAAGTTTATTGTAATAAATGTCGGGATATTTAACGATTGAAGAGATATTCTCCTTGATTGCCTGAGTTACAGACTCAGGAATACCCTTTGGATTTAAATTAGCATTAAACAATACTGTCTCATATTGTTCTATTCTTAGAGGGGCATTATTCATGATACTTTTTCCTTTAAAAACAAACTATTATTTGATATAATAAGATGATTTACTAGTTTCTTGAACCAGTAAATATATTCTACAACAGTTGAGATGGAAGTTGCAAGAAGTTTTGCTTAAATAATGTAACTATTTACGGAGAGAATAATGAAGGCAATAGTTGAACAATATGCAAAGGGCCAGTTCAAGGTAGAACGTCCTGAGGTCTTTATTTCCGAGACAGAATTTAGGATGAATATCGAGGCTGGTACTATTTATGAGGGACAGTTCCAGGTAGAGAGTCTGAACGACTATCCTATCAAGGGAATGGTCTACGATAGTAGATATCTGCTTCGCTTTGAAGATCACAGCTTTATTAGCAAGAACTTCACAGTGAAGTATTCTTTTGATGCTACATGTCTGGAAGCCGGCCAGAATATTCGTGGTCATATTAATATAATCACAGACGGTGGAGAATGGAGAATACCATACGATATCAATATTGTTCAGCCTTGTGTTAAGCATCACGATGAAAGAATCGATGATCTCTTCAAGTTTGCATCCCTTGCAGAAAGAAACTGGAACGACGCAGCTCGTCTCTTTGTAAATGATGATTTCCGTAGAACCTTCATAAACAAGGAACCTATTCTTAAGAATACATATGAGAGTCTTCTGGAAAGCCGTTCTGTTAATCAGGCTATGGAGGAGTTCCTGGTTCTTGTTTCTAAGAAGAGAACTGTTACTCTGTCTGTTCCTAAGGCAAAGCTTGATATAGCCATGCCAACTGAGACGGAGAGCATAAGTGTAGATATAACAAAGAATACCTGGGGCTATACATTTTCAGAGATCCGAAGTGATTCGGAGTTCATTATTCCTGCGAAGAAGACTATTTCTGCTAAGGACTTTACGGGAAATGTTTGCTCGCTTCAGGTTTTCATATCTCCAGAACATGTGCCGGAGGGTGAGAATTCAGGTAGACTTATTATCGAGAATATCTATCAGAGAATCGAGATAGACATTCATTTGTCCAAGCCGCTTACATCACGTCCTAACCAGGAACTGAGAAGAAGAAACAGAGACTATAAGAGATGTAAGGCTGAGCTTATCAGAAGTTACATCGAATTCAGAATGGATAGAATGAGTCTAGAGGAATATGTTCATGTAAATATGGATGCTCTGAAGACTCTGAATGAGATAGAACCGGAAGAGGATATGTATCGTCTCGGAATCATGCACATGAATATCCTGGCAGGCGAATATTCAAAGGTTGAACAGGAGTTCCAGCGTATTGAGGCGGATGTTGATAAGGAAAGCATGGGCAACCAGCAGCTTTGCTACTACAACTATCTGAGAGCAATGATGCTTAAGGATGATGAGGTAACTGAGAAGACAGCACATGTTGTCAGAAGAAACTATCGCACTCAGGAGCCGAAGATGTTCTATTTCTGGCTGCTCCTATTTGTTGACTCGACTTATAACGAAGATAAAAATGCTCTCTATCGAGAGCTTACTCAAATGTATGACGAGGGAGAAAACAGCCCTATCCTTTATTTCGAGCTGTGTAACCTCCTCAATTCAAACCCTATGCTTCTTAAGAAGCTCACTGAGTATGAGATAACCTCTATTAAGTGGGGACTTAGACATAGATATGTATCGGACGAGGTCCTTCTGGAGTTCGTTAAGCTGGCTGGTAAGAATAAGAATTTTGACAAACAGATATTTGAAGTTCTGAGAGAAATCTATGATAAGAACGAGCATGAGCTTAGAGCCGAAAGACGTAAGGTTCTTGAGGAAAAGGGAATAGATGATAGCGAACTCTATGATTCAGCTCCTATTTCCGGAGAGGGTTCAACTAAGATATCCTCTATCCATGAATACGACGACGAGTCTCTCGAGGATATTCCATTTGAGTTTGGTAAGCATGCGGATGCAGAGCTTGGAACGATGGACTATGAGCAGGATGAAGAAGAGGATGAGCTTGAGGATGAGGATCTTGACGAAGAGGATTATGGCGACGAGATAGATGGCCCTTCTAACGAAGAAGACTATGAGGATGAAGAGGATAACTTCATTGATTCCCTTAGCGATTCCATCAAGTCAGGAGCTAAGAAAATAGATAATGTTCCTATTGAGGATGCGGACGAGAAGCTGGATGCGGCTATCAGAGCTGATGCGGCTGAGAAACTCACACGTAAGGAAAATGAGAATCTAGAGGTCCTGTCCAGTATATGCTCTATGCTTATTTCCGCAAATATGCTGGATCATAAGTATCATAGATTCTACAAGGCAGCGGTTCTGAAGAGTCTTAAGTTCATTGGCCTGAACGAGTGCTATATAAGAAGTATGAATAGGGATAGATACGAACTCATCCCAACTTCAGTCCTGATGTATCTTAATTATAAGAACACTCTTTCAGAGGACGAGCTCGCATACCTCTATGCAAATGTAATCTTCAACAAGTCTGAGCATATGAAGATATATCATGAGTATGCGCCTACAATGGAAGACTTCATGGAGAATATGATCGTCAAGGGCAAGGTTAACGATGATCTGACTGTTATCTATGACGAATTCCTGGAGCCGGAAAATGTAAGCTCCATGTATGCCGGCAAGCTGATTAATATCATTTTCAGACGCAAGATTGTTTGTAACAACAAGAAGGTTGCTGCGGTAATCGTAAGTCACGAAGAACTGCAGGCCGTTCAGAGAATACCTCTTGTAAATGGCGAAGCTTATGTTGAGATTCTGTCTGAAAATGCTTCTATCATTTTCGAGGATAAAAATGGTAATAGATACGCAGGTTCTATTCCTTATCATTTTGAGAGGATAGTAGATGAGAAGGCTTACATGCCTATCTGTAAGGAATATAGTCCAAGAGAT
This sequence comes from uncultured Lachnospiraceae bacterium, assembly GCA_946414825.1. Classification (GTDB taxonomy): domain Bacteria; phylum Bacillota; class Clostridia; order Lachnospirales; family Lachnospiraceae; genus Eubacterium_Q. The sequence goes on along the minus strand of CAMKQB010000006.1, from coordinate 26,566 downwards.
TATAGAGTCCTGCTCTTCAATTATGAGAGCATAGGCCAATTTACTTATAAGAGCGCTAAGGAAGTAAATGCTGCAAGAGATATAATGCAGTGTGATGAGATATCCTATGATTATAAGCAGCAGGCATGTCTTAACATTATTGAGTATTATCATGAGAACCTGGATACTGACGTGCTTATCAAGTACCTGGGTAAACTCGATATCGAATATCTGACACATGCAAATGCAAGAACAATCATCACATATCTTATTGATATGAACATGTTCGACAAAGCCTTCCAGGCCGTTAAGCTCTACGGCTTCAACGAGCTGGATGTAAACGAGCTGTATCGTCTGGCTGACTATGGTGTTACTGATTCAGAAGGCTTCATGAATGAAGATCTGATGTCTATCTGTATCAACCTTTACAAGACAGGTACAGTAAACTCAAATATCCTGGGATACCTTGTATCCAACTTCAAGGGAAGTATAGATGAGCTGGCAGACCTGTTCAAGCTGGCCAAGGATAGAGTTAGTGATGTTGGACCACTGGCAGAGAATACTCTTGCTCAGATGATGTTCTCAAATACATATATAGAGTATATCTATGATGTATTCCTGACCTACTACGGCGGCAGAAGCAGAGGTCTCGTAGTTAAAGCATTTGCCAGACTGTCCGCACATAATTATCTGGTTAGAGATGATCAGGTGCCTAACTTCATATTTGATGCTCTGTTCCAAGAGGTAGTTAGAGGAAATATTGATGATGAGATATCAGTCATGGCGCTTCTTCTTTACTTCAGCAAGCTGGAGAGATTCTCAGATGTCCAGAGAAAGTGGATAGTGGATAATGTAGAGAAATTTGTGGATGCCGGTAAGATACTTCCATTCTTCAAGAATTTCTCATCCTTTGTTGCACTGCCACAGGATATATTCCTCAAGACCTATCTGGTTTACAAGTCAGACAGTTATCGTCAGGTGTATGCTAAGTTCAGCTTCGATACAGGAACGAGAAACAAGATGAAGACCGAGAGACGAAGAATGAACGAAGTGGTCAGCGGTGTATATGTTCTCGAGTTCGTTGTATTCCACGGTGAGCGCCTGGTATACTCCATCGAGGATGATCCAAATGGAAATGCCAAGATTATCGAAAGTGAAGTTCTTAAGAAGAAGACCTTCGGCGGCAAGAGCCTTAGCAGATTCGAGAGAATCAACTCCATGCTTGTTAAGCAGGAAATGCGTAAGGATAAAGAGCTTCTCGAGGATCTGGATGTTTATATCAATACTGTGCATCTGTTTGAGGAAGCACTTAAGATACTGTAATATGTAAGCTATTTAGAAGGGAGCCAATCAAATGGCAGACATTTTCTACATTGGTATGGACCTGTGTTCTGATTTTACACAGTTGTCCTTCTACAATGATATAAAGCGTGAACCGGAATCAGTCAGCCAGCTGAATAACAAGGAAACATACCTCATGCCAAACATCCTGTTCTACAGCACCGATACGGAGCATTGGTATGTTGGTGGAGAGGCATCAGAAGCCAGATTCAGCGAAAATGGTACAGTGGTTGATGGAATCTTCGAGAATCTAAACAGTGACGAGGTAATCACAGTTGCTGGAAGAGAATATAACTATCAGGAGCTTTTTATGATGATGGTTAAGCTCCACATAGATTCCTTCCTTTACAGATATGAAGCGGCGGAAGTCAGAAAGCTTGTCATTTCAGTTGATGACTATAATCCACTTATTTTCCAGCTTCTCAGCAAGCTGTACGTGGATATGGGGATAGATAAGGATAATATCGAGATAACCTCGCACCTGGACAGCGGCCTATACTACATATTCAACCAGCCATCTGAGCTGTGGAATAATAGTGTGGCACTCTATGATTACAGTGCTGACGGCCTTAATTACTATAGAATAGACATTTCCAAGAATAAGGAACCTAAAACTATAAATGTGATTCATGAGGACTATACACAGCAGATGTCTTTGTCGAAGTTCGGCAACGATACCTACCAGATGGATGTGGAATTTGCGAAGATAGCTGAGTACGAAGGCAAGAAAGCCTATATATCTGCGGTATTCCTTACAGGAGTAGGCTTCTCAAATAAGTGGATGAAGAAGTCCACAAATGTCCTATGCCAGGGAAGGAGAGTATTCGTTGGTCAGAATATCTACACCAAGGGTGCCTGCTACAGAGCTGTCGGCGGCGAATATATGGCATTCTACGAGGACTTCTTTGTGGAAACAAAGGAAAACGTTCTGGCAGACATCGGTATAACTCTCGATGACGAGAAGGATACATTTGTTCCTATTGTTTCCGGCGGTAAACAGTGGTACAACACACATGGTCAGCTAAATGTAATATTAGATGATACAGATAACATAACAATCATCTATCGAAACCATAAAACCGGAGAAGAGAAGAGAGAAACCGTCAGAATACATGGCCTTCCAAAACGTCCGAATAAGACGACAAAGGTTAGCCTGGAAGTTGAGTTTGACAGCCCTAAAGAAGGAGCGGTTATCATTAGAGACCTAGGCTTTGGAAAGCTCTATCCGACTACAAACAAAATATATAGAAAGGAGTTCATAATCTAATGTCACAGTTGATATTATGTACAACCAAAACTGCAGAAACTCCTTTCACATTCCTCAACACAAAGGTTGAGATATATACATATGAGGAGTTATGCTTCTATATCTATAACAACACGGTGCTGATCAGTAAGTCGGCTCTTTCAGAGAAGCTGTTCGACTGGATCAGAGATGAACTCGGCATGGAAGACCTGGCAGACAGACTGGTTGGTCTTATGAACAAGACGGCATATGCGCAGGACCTTCTGATAGAGATACTTAGTGCAGGCGATTATTACAGTGTTGATGAGATAAAGTCCTATACAGAAGCATGGCAGAAATACCGTAAGCTCGATAAACTCCAGAAGGCAAAGCTTAAGGCTGATGGATATCTGGCTTATCGAAGATATATCAAGGCAGCCACCTTCTACGATGATATGATTCAGGATACAGATGATTCGACAGATCCAGTCTTCCTTGGAAATATATATCACAACAGAGCAGTTGCGGCGGCAAACAACATGGATCTGGATGATGCTAAGGCCTTCTTCCTGAAGGCTTACGAGTTGAATAACAATCCTGATTCACTTAGAAGCTATTTCTATATAGTAGCTATAACAGGAGATACAGCCTCCCTTAGAACAGAGATTCGTCACATGGGACTCGAGGATGAGTACCTGGAGGAAATTATGACAGAAATCGGAGATTCTAAGGATGATGTCCGTGAAATGACCATCTTTGCAATGCTGCAAAGAGCAGCCTACAACAAGATGAATAAGGACATGGCTGACTATGACAAACGTATGGATATCATTCTTAGTGAACTCAAGGATGATTTCCGTGAGCAGGCTATCTAAGGTACTTCGAGGCTGAAGCATGCCTTACAAACGGTAGCGGAGAATCACTTGCTGAGAGCGAGTCCGGAGGTGCCGGGTTGCGCAGCGACGTAGCAAGTGCTTAATATAAGAAAGAACTTCATCGTCGACGGTGCAAGAGGCACCTGGAAAGGACGACGCTCGAAGCTTAGTGGCTCGGAGCGTGTTTGGAAGGCGTGCTTTCAGACATGAAGTACATAAATAAAATAGAAGAGGAAAAACAGAATGAGTAAGGAACTAGAGAAGAATTACAGCCCTGAACAGATTGAGGGCAGACTATATAGAAAGTGGGTAGAGAATGGCTATTTCCACGCGGAAGTAGATCGCAGCAAGAAACCATTTACTATCGTTATGCCACCTCCAAATATTACCGGCCAGCTCCACATGGGCCATGCACTGGATAATACTATGCAGGATATCCTCATCCGTATGAAGAGAATGCAGGGATATAATGCTCTGTGGCAGCCAGGTACTGACCATGCGGCTATATCTACAGAGGTTAAGATCATTAATGCTCTTAAGGAGCAGGGAATAGATAAGGAAGACCTGGGACGTGAGGGATTCCTGGAGCGTGCCTGGCAGTGGCGCGAGGAATACGGCGGACGTATAGTTAATCAGCTTAAGAGACTTGGATCATCTGCAGACTGGGACCGTGAGAGGTTCACAATGGATGAGGGCAATAACAAAGCCGTTAATACAGTATTCAAAAAGCTCTATGATAAGGGCTGGATATATAAGGGATCTCGTATAGTTAACTGGTGCCCGGTTTGTCAGACATCTATTTCAGATGCTGAGGTTGAGCACGAAGAGCAGGAAGGACATTTCTGGCATATCAACTATCCGGTAGTTGGAGAAGAAGGACGTTTTGTTGAGATAGCTACTACACGTCCGGAGACTCTGCTGGGTGATACAGCTGTTGCTGTAAATCCGGAGGATGAGAGATATGCTGATATAGTTGGTAAGACGCTGCTTCTTCCACTTGTAGATAGAGAGATTCCAGTTATCGCAGACTCTTATGTTGATAAGGAGTTCGGAACAGGATGCGTTAAGATTACACCTGCTCACGACCCTAACGATTTCGAGGTTGGTAAGCGTCATGATCTTGAAGAAATCAATATTATGAATGACGATGCAACTATCAACTGCCCAGGAACTCGTTATGATGGAATGGAAAGATATGAGGCTCGTAAGGCGGTTCTTGAGGACCTTGAGGCTCAGGGACTTCTGGTTAAAACAGTTCCTCATACACATATGGTTGGTACACATGATAGATGCGGTACTACAGTTGAACCACTTGTAAAGCCACAGTGGTTCGTAAAGATGAGCGAAATGGCTATTCCTGCAAAGAAAGCCGTTGAAGATGGAAAGATTCGTCTCGTTCCTGAGAGAATGAATAAGACATACTATAACTGGCTCGATAACATTCGCGATTGGTGTATCTCAAGACAGCTGTGGTGGGGACATAGAATCCCGGCATGGTATTGTCAGGACTGTGGTGAGACTATTGTAGAGATGGAAGAGCCACATACATGTCCTAAGTGTGGAGGTACACATTTGAATCGTGACGAGGATACACTTGATACATGGTTCTCATCAGCACTGTGGCCATTCTCAACAGTAGGCTGGCCTGATACGGAATCAGAAGACTTCAAGTACTTCTTCCCAACAGATGTACTTGTTACTGGATATGACATTATTTTCTTCTGGGTTATCAGAATGATCTTCTCATCCATTGAGCAGACAGGAGAGATTCCATTCCATACAGTTCTTTTCCATGGCCTTATAAGAGACGACCAGGGACGTAAGATGAGTAAATCCCTTGGAAATGGTATCGATCCACTTGAGGTAATTGATAAGTACGGTGCAGATGCACTTAGATTTACCCTGATTACAGGTAATGCTCCCGGAAATGATATGAGATTCTACTGGGAGAGAGTAGAGGCTAGCCGTAACTTTGCTAATAAGATATGGAATGCTTCCAGATTTATAATGATGAACATGGATAATGCCGGCATTTCAGATGAGGAAATCGCCAAGGTTACTCTTGATGATCTCACAATGGCAGATAAGTGGATAGTTGCAAAGGCTAACCAACTGGTTCGTGATGTAACTGATAATATGGAGAAATACGAGCTGGGTGTTGCTGCAGATAAGATTCACAACTTCCTCTGGGATGAGTTCTGTGACTGGTATATCGAGATGGTTAAGCCTAGACTATGGGCAGAGGACGACGCTACAAAGGCGGCTGCACTCTGGACTCTTAAAGAGGTTCTTACAATAGGTCTTAAGCTTCTTCATCCATATATGCCATTTGTAACAGAGGAAATCTACTGCACACTTACAGATGATGAGTCTATAATGATAGCTCCATGGCCTGTTGCTGAAGATGCAAGAGACTTTAAGGTAGAGGCTGAGAATGTTGATATCATCAAGGATGCAGTTCGTGCTATCAGAACAGTTAGAACAGACATGAATGTTCCACCTTCAAAGAAGGCGGCAGTATATGTTGTTTCAGAGAAAGAAGATATTCGCAAGATATTTGAGGACAGCCGCGTATTCTTTGCAACACTTGGATATGCAAGTGAAGTAAAGGTTCAGGCAGATAAAACAGGTATTGATGATGATGCGGTTTCTGCAGTTATTCATAACGCAGTTATCTATATACCATTTGCAGAGCTTGTAGATGTTGAAAAGGAGCTTGAGAGACTGAATAAGGAGAAGACTCGTCTCGAAGGAGAGATTAAGCGTGGAGAAGGCATGCTGTCTAATCCTAACTTTGTAAACAAGGCTCCGGAAGCAAAGGTAAATGCTGAGAAAGAGAAGCTTGCTAAGTATAAGGAAACCTACGCTCAGGTTTGCGAGAGAATTGATTCTTTGAAGTAATTGTGTACGTTTAGGGAGACTATGTAAACGCATGAAAAATGAGAAGAAAATCAAGAATAGAATAAAACTGGTGATTCTTATGCCGCTTTTCTTAGGCGTAGTTCTACTGGGACTATGTATATATAAGAATGGCTTCGAGACCCGTATGGGACTCCTAAGTATAGGAATTCTGGTTATATATCTTCTGATTACATTTATTATGTATTTTAGAACAACTCCATATATTGAATCTGTTCTTGTAGAGTATTCGCTGGAACAGGGAAAGATTCAGAAGGAGCTTCTTCATGAGCTTGAGGTTCCGTATGCAATACTGGATCTGTCAGGCCACATTATGTGGGCGAACAACATGTTCCATGATACAATTGGAGTTGCACATAACAAGCGTATCCGTAAATCGGTTGATGCATATTTCCCTGAAATAGTACCAGAGCTTATAGATGGCTCAGATAGTATAGAAATAAGTATTGAACATGATAACAGAATGTACAAGGTTTCTATAAAGCGGATAGATATGTCCAAGGTTTTCGATGAGGATAGAGAGGAAACCAAGGATGATGACATAGTTCTAGCTATGTATCTTTTCGATGAGACAGAGCTGAGACGTCTGGAACAGGAATCTGTAGACCAGAAGCTCTATGCAGGACTCCTGTATCTCGATAACTATGATGAGGTTATGGATGATCTCGAGGATATAAAGCATTCTATACTGACAGCACTTGTAGAACGTAAGATAAATATGTATCTGTCGAATATAGATGCCATCGTTAAGCATATTGAAAATGATAAATATTTCTTTGTATTTAAGCAGAAATATATGCAGACTCTGAGGGATGATAAGTTCTCCATCCTGGATGATGTGAAGAACATAAATGTAGGAAACCAGATAGCCATGACACTTAGTATAGGTATAGGTTTTGATTCTGAGTCTCAGGATAATGGCTATATGACCGCCTATGAAAATGCCAGAGTAGCTATTGGTATGGCTATGGGACGAGGTGGTGACCAGGCGGCGGTTAAGACTGGTGAGCAGGTTACATACTACGGTGGAAAAAGCGCCGGAGTTGAGAAAACCACAAGAGTTAAGGCACGTGTTAAGGCTCAGGCGTTTGAAGAGCTTCTTATGAGTAAAGAGAAGGTTCTGATTATGGCTCATAAGAGACCGGATGCTGATGCATTTGGCTCGGCTATTGGAATCTACAGACTCGTAAGCGCCATGAACAAGAAGGCTTATGTGGTAGTCAATGAGGTGACGGATGCTATTCGTCCATTGATGAATTCCTTTAGAGTTGGAAATGCCTATGACGGAGTATTTCTGACAAGCACTGAGGCGGTTGCACAGGTTGATCAGAATACTGTAGTGGTTGTTTGTGATGTAAATAAGCCAAGCATGACGGAATGTGAGGAACTGCTGGATCTGGTTCCTACAGTAGTAGTATTTGATCACCATAGACAGACAGCGGAGGCTATCAAGGGTGCTACTTTATCCTATATAGAGCCTTTTGCATCTTCAGCATGTGAGATGATAGCTGAGATGTATCAATATATGTCCAAGTCACCTAAGCTGAAGCCTCAAGAGGCGGATGCTATGTATGCGGGAATTCTGATAGATACAGATAACTTCCTGACTAAAACGGGTGTTAGGACATTTGAAGCGGCATCATATCTGAGAAAAAGCGGTGCAGACGTTGTAAGAGTTCGTAAGATGTTCAGAAGCTCCATGACAGAGCTGAAGGAGAGAGCTCAGGGTATCAATAACGCAGAGGTTTATATGAACCGTTTTGCTATCTCATATGTATATGACGACCCGGCATCACCGGATGCACCAACTGTTCCAGTTGCCAAGGCGGCAAATGAGCTGCTTAGTGCAGATAATATCGATGCTTCGTTTGTTGTCACAGAGGCAGAGGATGGTATCCTATATGTATCTGCAAGATCTATCGGTGATGTGAATGTTCAGATAGTTATGGAAAGATTTAATGGCGGTGGCCATTCAAATGTTGCAGGAACGCAGTTACAGGGCAAGAAGAAGGAAGAGTTCTTTGAGGAACTGAAGGCTGTACTAAAAGAAATGACGGAATCAGGAGAATTATAATGAAGGTTATATTATTGCAGGATGTTAAATCCCTTGGTAAGAAGGGTGAAATAGTAGAAGTAAATCAGGGCTATGCCAGAAATTTCGTGCTTCCTAAGAAGCTGGGAGTTGAGGCTACACCGGAGAATCTCAACGATCTTAAGCTTAAGAATAAGAATGATGAGAAGGTGGCAGCTGAGAATCTGGCGGCAGCCGAGAAGCTTAGAGATGAATTAAAGGATAAGAAGGTTGTTACCAGCATGAAGGTCGGTGCAAATGGCAGAACATTTGGATCTGTATCTTCTAAGGAGGTAGCGGAGCTTATAAAAGAACAGCTTGGACTTGATGTGGATAAGAAGAAGATAGTTATGAAGGATCAGGTTAAGTCTCTTGGTGGTTACATAGTAGGAATCAAGCTTCATCCAAAGGTAACAGCTGAGATAATGTTAGATGTAGTAGAGGCAAAATAAATGGCAGAGGAAAATGTAATAAAAAGATTACCTCCGCAAGACCTGAATGCTGAAAAAAGCGTAATAGGTTCAATGCTTATGGACAAGGATGCCATTTCTGAGGTTAGTTCCATCCTTTCAAAGGATGACTTCAGCAATCCGCAGTATGGTCTGATATATGACGCTATTGTACGTTTATATGGAGAGGGTAAACCGGTTGATGAAATAGTTCTGGGCGAAAAGCTTAGGGAGCTCGGTGCCCCTGAAAGTATCAGCAATCTAGGATTTCTTGGGGAGATTCTTGCGGGAGCGGCCACGGCTGCATTCGCAAAGGACTATGCAAATATTGTTAAAGATAAATCCTATTTGAGAAAAATCATCAAGCTGGCCGACAAGATGATGGCGAACGCCTATGAAGGCAGAGAGTCAGTTGATGATATAATGGAGAAGTCCGAAACTGACATATTCAACATGATGCAGCAGAAGTCAGGTTCAAAGGATTTCGAACCGATAAATGTTGTTCTTTCGAATGTTATTTCGGAGATAGAGGCAGCAACTAGAAATAAGGGCAAGATAAATGGACTTAGGACGGGATTCAGAGATCTTGATAATCTTCTGACAGGTCTTCATGGTGGTGAACTCCTTCTGGTTGCGGCTAGACCTGCGATGGGTAAAACGGCATTTGTGCTTAATATTGCTCACCACGTAGTTCTTAAGGAGAAAACTCCTGTTGCGATATTCTCTCTCGAGATGAGTAGCGAACAGCTCGTTACAAGAATTGTGGCAGTAGACTCCATGGTAAATGCTAAATCTCTCAAAACAGGTGAGATAAATGATTCTGATCTGGCTAAGATAGTTGAAACAACTGATAATATGTCAGATGCAGAGCTATATATAGATGATAATTCTTCTATTACTATAGGCGAACTTAGATCAAAATGTAGAAAGCTGGCGCAGACTAGAGGACTAGGTCTTATAATCATCGATTATTTGCAGTTGATGAATTCCAGTCAGAAGGTTGAATCCAGACAGCTCTTTATCGCCGAGATATCTCGTGCGCTTAAGGGACTGGCGAAGGAACTTAATGTCCCGGTAATCGCACTTTCTCAGCTGAATAGAGCGGTTGACTCGCGACCTGATCATCGACCTGTGCTCGCAGACCTTAGAGAGTCAGGAGCCATCGAGCAGGATGCGGACGTAGTAATGTTCATTTATAGAGATGATTATTATAACCCGGACACCACAGAAAAACCTGGTGTGGCTGAAATTATAGTTGCAAAACAACGTAATGGTGCAACGGGAACTGTTGAACTGGCATGGATAGGTAAATATACCAAATTCGCCAATATTAGTTATGAAGCTTCAGCAGCTTCTGCAGCAGCTCCTCATCAGTCATAGAATAAATATTGTCAATTACCCAGATGTGCATCTCCTTTGCACGCTGCTTGAAGAAGGAGGTGCCGCTGGAGGTATTATCGCAAGGCATAGCCATTGCCAGAGCCTTGCATGCATACTTACCACCAAAACGGCGAGTGACAGTTTCCAGCTCATGCAGGGAATTGCTGCTCGCTTTTCCGCTTTTACAGGAAATGAATATAGGTGTACAGGACTGCATAAGTATGACATCTATTTCATTTAAGGTATCATAACTAGCATTCATATATCTCTGATAATCAGAATAGAATACCTGTTTTTCTTCCTCGGACTTATCGCCGTTCCAGTCGATCATGGCACCAATTATCTCATCAGTGAAAATGTCTGACCTTCTTGAGGCTACTTCATATACATGAAGTTCCAGGATATTACCGGTTTTTGTGACTATATTCCTGATAGATTCGTTCTTGAATCTAAACTTAACTCTCTTGTTATCTGTTTTATAATCGCGGAGCATTCCTATGCCATTCAGCTTTGCAAAAAGGATGGCAGAGTCTCTGAGCATAGATTTAGGGAGGGAATACTGGCCGTATTCGTTGCAAGGATTGTCCTTGAGGACATCTTCTATAATAGAGCAGTAGCTGTTCCATTTGTGACGTAGACTTCTTGCTATGCCCCAAATAGCTCTTATATCGCTCTTAAATTCTTCTGTGAAGCTCCATGTGGCGTAGTTTCCGGTTTGTCTTGTGAGCTGTCCGCCGTGCAGTATTATATTTTCCTTTACTGTGATTTGAATGTTATCTCGATGTTGAGTAGGAGTTCCGCCAGGCTCCATATTGATTTCAAGACCTGTATATGGATCTATACGCAGAGTGCGTAGCTTACGTGCAGCGCTTAAGTAGCCAAATGCGATAAGAATCATTTCTCCGCCGCCAGTCAGCTCATAGTAGGCATCCGGATATCTATCCGCAATTGAAGTGAGGGCTGCTATACATTCCTCAAGGTCATCTCTTGGAACTTCAATGAATTCGAGCTCAGTCTTTGGTGATTTAATTTTTGCGAAATTGGTCAGACTCTTGATTTTTCTGGTGACCATTGTTGATTTATGACCTAGATATACTATGCGTTCAGGCTTGTACTGAAGCATACACATTACATTTTCAAGAGCTTCATCTGAAAAAAACTCTACATATACATCTCCCATAAGTTAAACCTCCTTTTAGAGCCATCCCCCATCAATAGTTATTATCTCGCCTGTCAGATAGGCGGGCATCTGTAATAGCTTAGTTACTGCATCTGCGACCTCCTCAGGTCGAAGCATTCTTCCTGCTGGAATATCGCCACATATATCCTCTATATCCTCTTCGGACAGGTGACTATTCATTTCTGTATCTACTATACCAAGAGCGAGAGCATTTACCTGAATGTTGCTTGGGGCAACCTCCTTGGCCAGAGCCTTCGTAAATGAGTTGACTGCGCCCTTTGTTGCACTATAAGCCACCTCGCAGGAGGCTCCTGCGATACCCCATACCGAGGATATATTGATAATCTGTCCGGATTTAGCCGAGATCATGGCTGGCAGATATTCGTGACAAGTATTATATATAGAAGAAAGATTTGTTGAAATGATAGAATTCCACTCCTCTAGAGTCATATCTATTAGAAGCCCGGTGATGGAGATGGCGGCGTTATTAATAAGAACGTCAATATTACCATATTTCTGGTGCAAATCGTGAATGTAGTCGTAATTGCCAACGTCTCCGATGGACAGGCTGCATCTTATAGAAGGGTTTATCTCGTATATTTCCTTTGCGACTTCCTCTAGTAGGGCTTCAGACCTACGGGAATTAAGTATAATAGACTCGAATCTACCAGTTTTAGCTGAACTTATGGCTATTTGCCTGCCAATTCCGCGAGATGCTCCCGTAATAAGTATTCTTTCCATAGATATATTTCCTCGTTATTATATGCATTTAAAATCGATGCTGGAGTTCTATGTATCTATTTTATCTCATATGAAAATTCATTGCAATAAGGGCGATGGTTTGCTATACTTCTATGCTGTATAGAGGTTAATTAGGAGGCGTAACGTGGCTAAACAAAAGAAACAACAAACTGCTGTGGGACTATTCTTTTCCTTTTTTCTCAAGGCGGTTGTAATTATACTTGGACTTGTGATTCTAGCGATGAGTGCTTACCTTATAAAGGCAGTTATATTAGATAGAACAAATGAAACTGAGAAGAAAGCGGATGATTCGGCATTTGAGGATAATCAGGAGGACGAGCTCCTGAATGCAAAGCCTACAGATACAGATGCGCTGTTATATGAGGACGCTGAGGCGGCCAAACAACCGGAAGGTCTTCCATACGATGCTTCTATTGTAGTGCTAAATGCAACTGCAACCAGTGGACTGGCAGGAGCATGGAAGGATAAGTTGACAGAACTTGGATATACAAATGTGCAAGCAGGCAATTATACCAAGGATCCACTGGAGTCATCTAAAATAGTTGTAGTTGAAGAAGGTACAGCCGGAGGACTGGCTGAAATCCTTCCAAACGCAAAGCTGGAGGTGCTTCCGGCGAATGAGGTAGCGTGCGATATTCCTACTGACGGAGTACAGGCATTTTTAATAATCGGGGCCTCAGATGACATCATTACCCAATAAAATTCGTTAACATAATTGTAATAATTTGGTTAAAGTATCACAAAAACAAAGGTTGAAAAGGCGTTGTTTAAACGCCTTTTTTGTTTAAAATATACATAAAATACAGGTCAATGTGCATTATGACCAAACATTATTCAAATTATTTATGCAACAAAGACATAGTTTTAAAAAACAAAAAGGGGTATTATGTTACAAGTTGTTAAAGAACGTAATTTGCGAATAGCTATTTAGGAGGATATAATAATGGCAGGATTACAGTTAAAGAACATTTACAAGATTTACCCAAACGGCTTTAATGCTGTTAAGGACTTCAATCTTGATATCGAGGATAAGGAGTTTGTTATCTTCGTTGGTCCTTCAGGATGTGGTAAGTCAACAACCCTAAGAATGATCGCTGGACTTGAGGATATCAGTTCTGGTGAGCTCTGGATCGGTGATAAGCTTTGTAACGATGTAGAGCCAAAGGACAGAGATATCGCGATGGTATTCCAGAACTATGCTCTGTATCCACATATGTCAGTTTATGATAACATGGCATTCGGACTTAAGCTGAGAAAGGTCCCAAAGGAGAAGATTGATAAGCAGGTTCATGAGGCAGCTAAGATTCTTGAAATCGAGCACCTTCTTGATCGTAAGCCAAAGGCTCTTTCAGGAGGTCAGAGACAGAGAGTTGCTATGGGACGTGCAATCGTTCGTGAGCCAAAGGTATTCCTTATGGATGAGCCTCTTTCAAACCTGGATGCTAAGCTTCGTGTTCAGATGCGTGTTGAGATCTCAAAGCTTCATCAGAGACTTCAGACAACAATCATCTACGTTACACATGACCAGACAGAGGCTATGACTCTTGGTACAAGAATCGTAGTTATGAAGGATGGTATCATCCAGCAGGTTGATACACCTCAGAACCTTTATGATCATCCATGCAACCTCTTCGTTGCCGGATTCATGGGTATGCCACCTATGAACTTCATCGATTGTAAGGTTGTTAAGTCAGGCGCTGATGTACTTCTTATGTTTGGTTCACATTCAATCAAGGTTCCAGAAGCTAAGGCTAACAAGCTTATCGCTGGTGGATTCATTGACAAGGACGTTGTTCTTGGTATCCGTCCTGAGGATATACATGATGAGCAGCTGTTCATCGAGTCATCACCTGAGTCAGTTATTGATGCTCGTATCAATATCTACGAAATGCTTGGTGCTGAAGTATATCTGTACTTCACAATCGATCAGTTCGATATCACAGCTAGAGTAAATGCTCGTACAACTGCTAGACCTGGAGATACAGTACAGTTCGCATTTGATCTTTCAAAGATTCACATCTTCGATAAGGAATCAGAGGAGATTATTGTTAACTAGTGCTTGATTTGCTTCGCAAATCTAGCACGGTAGGAAAATTGCAGAGCAATTTTCCGTAGTAAGCCGCAGTGCCGTTAAGGCACTTGGGTGCCTTGACGGGCAGGCGGCGTATACTGGGTTAGTTATATTGAATAATATAAAAGAGGAAATGTAGTTTTCTACATTTCCTCTTTTTTGATGCCGCATTTTGTGATACAATAACTTCGTATGTGATTCTATTTGTATGCTTAATTAGCGTATATTTTCTAATGGGTATAAAACTAGGGGTTATATGAGAACAGGAGTGAGACGATGATATCAAATCAGATTTTACAAGAAACACTTGAGGGCATTCAGGCTATTACAAAAGTCGACCTGATTGTTATGGATGTAGAGGGTAGACTTCTCGCAAAAACAGCAGAGGATGGACCTCTTGATTACGAAGATGCTGTTATAGCATTTGCTCAATCTCAGGCGGAGAGCCAGTCATTACTGGGTTATCAGTTTTTTAAGGTGAAGGATGATAAGCAGTTGGAATATATTATCCTCGCAAAGGGCGATACAGATAGTACTTACATGGTGGGTAAGCTGGCATCGTTCCAGATACAGAATCTTCTTGTAGCTTACAAAGAGCGGTCTGATAAGGATAACTTCATTAAGAACCTTCTTCTCGACAATCTGCTCCTTGTTGATATTTACAATAGAGCTAAAAAGCTTCACATCGATACAGATGTTAAGAGATGTGTATTCATAATAGAGACTAAGTCTGAGAAGGATAACAATGCTCTTGAGACAGTAAGAAATATTTTCTCTGTTAAAACTAGAGATTTTATTACAGCTGTTGATGAAAAGAATATCATTCTTGTTAAAGAGGTTAAGTCAACAGATACATATGACGACCTCAACAAGACTGCAAATATAATAGTTGATATGCTTAGTACTGAGGCTATGATTTCTGTTCATGTTGCATTTGGTACTATAGTAAATGAGATAAAAGAGGTTTCTCGTTCCTACAAAGAGGCTAAGATGGCACTTGATGTAGGCAAGATATTCTACAGTGATAAGAATATCATCGCTTACAGCAATCTTGGAATTGGTAGACTTATCTATCAGCTTCCTATTCCTCTATGCCGTATGTTCATCAAGGAGATATTTGATGGAAAATCTCCTGACGAGTTCGATGAGGAAACACTCACAACTATTAATAAGTTCTTTGAGAACAGTCTGAATGTATCAGAGACATCACGTCAGCTGTATATTCACAGAAATACACTGGTATATCGACTGGATAAGATAGAAAAATCAACAGGACTGGACCTTAGAGTCTTCGAGGATGCTATAACCTTTAAGATAGCTCTGATGGTTGTTAAATATATGAAATATATGGAAAGTCTTGATTTTTAGAAATACAAATAGCTAGGAAGGGTTTTCATCATGATTAAAATGCAAAATGTTACGATGAAATATCCTACAGGCACAGTTGCTCTGAAGGATGTTAACATCAACATTGAGAAAGGAGAATTTGTATTTGTTGTTGGATCTACTGGATCTGGTAAGACAACATTTATTGAGCTCCTGCTTAGGGAACTGGTTCCAACCAAGGGTCATATCGAGGTTGCCGGTTATGATTATTCTAAGATTCGTAAGAATAGAATTCATAAGGTAAGACGTAAGATAGGAGTTGTATTCCAGAACTTCAGACTCCTGAAGGATAGAACCGTATACGAGAATGTGGCATTTGCACAGCGAGTTATAGAGACTCCTAACAGATATATCAAGCGCCGTGTTCCAGCAGTTCTCTCCCTTGTAGGACTTGAGGCTAAGTATAAGTCATATCCTAGACAGTTATCTGGTGGTGAGCAGCAGAGAGTAGCGCTTGCAAGAGCACTTGTTAACAAGCCAGATATCATTTTGGCGGATGAGCCTACAGGAAACCTGGATCCTAAGCATTCATGGGATGTTATGAACCTCCTGGATGAAATAAATGCAAAGGGCACTACAGTTGTAGTAGTTACTCATAACAAGGAAATAGTAAATGTTATGAAGAAGAGAGTCATAACCTTGAAGAAGGGCGTGGTAGTAAGTGACGTTCAGAAGGGAGGTTATGTAGATGAAGATTAGTTCTGTCGGTTATAGCATAAGACAAGGTGTGAAGAATATCAGAAGAAATTTCCTCTTCTCACTCGCATCAATAGGAACTATTATTGCATGTCTATTCGTATTTGGACTATTTTATTGTGTTTTAGTTAATTTCCGTGCTGCTATTCATAAGATTGAGAGCAGTATATCGATATCTGTTTTCTTCGATGAGGGTCTGACAGAGTCATCTATCAACCTGATAGGAGAACAGATAAAGACTAGAAAAGAGGTCAACACTATAGATTACATTTCCCCTGAACAGGCGTGGGAAGAGTTTTCTGAGCAGACCTATGATGATCCAGAGGCAGCAAGAGCAGCATTTGGTGATGATAACCCACTGGCACACTCTGCATCATATAAGGTTACACTTACTGATGCGAGTAAGCAGGCCGACTTCATACAGTTCCTTGAAAGCATAGATGGAGTCAGAAAGGTCAGCAGCTCAACATATACTGCAGATAGTATATCTGCCATAAATGCTTTTGTGGGATATGCATCCTTTGGTATCATCCTTATACTTTTACTAGTTTCTGTATTCCTGATAAATAATACAATTACTATTGGTATTACAGTAAGACGTGAAGAGATAAGAATAATGAAGCTGATTGGAGCAACTAATAGCTTCATCAGAGCACCATTCATTATTGAAGGTATAATAATCGGACTACTCGGTTCTATAGTACCACTTATACTTCTGTATTATCTGTATGATATAGTAATCAATTACATAGCTGGAAAGTTCTCAATACTTAATAGTTTGTTTGAATTTGCGGCACCTTGGGATATGTTTAAGTCCCTGATTCCAATTACATTACTTATAGGTATTGGAATAGGATTTTTCGGAAGTTTAATAACTACCAAGAAACATTTGAAGATTTAATTATCAGGGACCTGCAGTTTCTGCAGGTCCTAAAGTATCATGAGGAAAATATATGGATAAAAGAATGATAATCAGTGATATCATTCTAGCTCTGGTTCTTGTGTCAATCATGTATGTGGCATGCATGATGCCGGGTAAGGATAACATATCCTATGTGGTATATGCGGATGAGACATCGGAAGGCGAAGTAACAACTGAGGCAACTGAGGAAGTAACTACAGAAGCTACTCAAGAAGTGACAACAGAAAGTACTGAAGCGACTACAGAAACAACTACTGAGCAACAGACAACTGAGTCACAGAGTACTCCAACTGTTACTCCATCTGAAAACTCAGGTGGAAACTCAGGAAATGTGGTTGCGCCAACATTTAGTCCGATATCATCAGCAGATCTGGCGGCTCTTACAACCGAGTATACTGATACGATTCAAGAGAAGAACGCACTTCAGAAGGATCTGAATTCGATTCTGGAGAGTCAGAACGACTTTATAACCCGACTTCGCGAGCTGGATGATATGATAATTGAATATCAGGATAAGCTAGATGAACTGGAAGAGAAGCAGGCTGAGGCAAATGATATGCAGATTCAGCTTACTTCAGATATTGAAGCAGCTGAGGCGGCTCAGGATAAACAGTATCAGATGCTTAAGATGCATATCAAGGAAGAGTATGAGAATGGCTCATACAGTTATTTAGACGCCCTGTTTAATGCGGTTGACTATATGGATATAGTTAATAAGTCAGAATATATACAGGCTGTTGAAGAGTATGATCAGACAGTTCTTAAGGATTATACAGATGCAAAACAGCTGTTATCTGATAAGCAGGCACTCCTTGATGTTATTGTTGATGATATGAGCGTTCTGCAGGAAGCATACTCGGCTAAACAGGAATCCCTACAGACTCTTGCAGAAGTTAAGCAGGATCAGATAGATAGTTATGAGGCGGATATAGCTGCAAAGAAGGCTGAGATTCAGAGTCTGGAAGCAATTGAACAAGCTCAGGCGGCCCAAATAGCTAATATTGAGGCTAGTTACCGAGTATCCTTTACAATGAATGGTGGAACAGGTCTGGTATATTCAGGGGAACAGTTCCTATGGCCTTGTCCTTCTAGTTCTAATATTTCGTCTTACTATGGACCTAGAGTTGCGCCAACTGCAGGTGCTACCTCCTACCATAGAGGAATAGATATACCATGTAGTATGGGCAGCCCTATCGTAGCAGTAGCGAGTGGTACTGTTATATATGTAGGATATCTTGGAAGTGGTGGAAATGCTGTTATTGTTGATCATGGTAGCGGTATATCATCATGTTATTTCCATTTATCGGATTTTGCAGTAACTGAAGGAATGACAGTATCTCCAGGACAGACGATATGCTACTCCGGAAATACTGGTGTATCCACTGGACCGCATTTACATTTCGCGGTAAGAGAAAATGGAGAATACGTAAATCCTCTTAAGTATTACAGCATGATCAGTGATCAGTCGACTGTGTCAGATACTGAGGGAGATTAGATATATAACGAGGAGAATATGATAAAATGAGAAGATTTCATAGTAGTATGAAAATCTGCAGGAAGACTGCATGTGTTGGACTTGCAGCTCTTATGATGCTGGGGGCTATGTCTGGATGTGGAAAGGGCGAGCCTGAGACAAGAGATGAGCTTCCGGGTGTTGGAACTTCTGGAGACGCGAGTGATGCGGAAAATGAGAAGTTTGATGAGGATTCCAAGGAGGTTAAGCAGAAAACTAAACAGATTGAGGGCTTGATTGATAAATACTTTTACTTTGATGAAGAGTCAGATAAAAGAGAAGAAGGCTATTATGATGGTATCATGAAGGGCCTTGATGATCCTTATTCTGTATATTACACAAAGGAAGAATATGACAGACTCCAGGAAGATGATTCAGGTTCCTTCGAGGGAATAGGTGCCACCGTGTCCAAGGATATGAGTACAGGTGTCATTTCTGTTGTTAAGCCTCTTGAAGGAAGTCCAGCTGAGGCGGCAGGTCTTGAAGCAGGAGATGTGATAATAAAGGTTGATGATCTAGAGCTTACAAATGATATGGAGCTTGATTTTGTTGTAGGTCATATACGTGGCGAAAAGGGTACAAATGTTGATATTCAGGTATATAGAGAAGGCGAAGAGGATTATCTCACCTTTACTATTACTAGAGATAAGATAGAGACCAAAACTGTTGCGTATGAAATGCTTGAAGGTGATATCGGATATATTCAGGTTGAACAGTTTATAGAGAATACTCCTGAACTGTTTAAGGAGGCTGTGGATAGTCTTCAGAAAGATGGTGCGAAGGGAATAGTAATAGATCTTCGTGATAATCCAGGTGGTTTCGTTAATTCTGTTATCGAAATGTCTGATTACTTAATAGATGATAATGAAGTTGCTGAGGGTGGTAGCACGAAGGGGCTTCTTCTTCAGACTAAGGATAAGAATGATGCTGTAATGGATGAATATAAGTGTGAAGACGGACATAGTGTAGATATACCAATGGCGGTTCTTGTAAATGGTAATAGTGCAAGCGCTTCAGAAATCATGGCTGGATGTTTGAAGGATTACAATAAAGCTGAATTAATTGGAACTACTACATATGGAAAAGGAATCGTTCAGTCGGTTATTCCACTTTCAGATGGATCTGCTATTAAAATAACTATAGCTCAGTATTTCCTTCCTTCTGGAACTGCAGTTCATAAGGTTGGTGTTAAACCAGATAAGGAAGTTGAACTGGATGTTGAGAAGTACAAGAAGGATCCTGAAGATCATAAGAATGATAATCAGCTAATGGAAGCAGTAAAGACACTAGATTAAAAAAGGTAAGTTATATGGATAAGGAATTAATTGTCGTTCTTGATTTTGGTGGCCAGTACAATCAACTAATAGCAAGACGTGTAAGAGAATGTAATGTTTATGCAGAGGTTCATCCCTATACAATGTCTCTTGAAGAGCTGAAGGCTCTTAATCCAAAGGGAATCATTTTCACAGGTGGACCTAATAGTGTATATCTTGAGGAATCTCCTTCTTATACAAAGGAGATATTCGAGCTTGGAATTCCTATACTAGGCATTTGCTATGGTTCACAGCTGATGGCACATTTACTGGGCGGACGAGTAGCAACAGCCCCAGTTAGTGAGTATGGAAGAACAGAGACTTATGTAGATGGTTCATCAGAAAACTCCGATGTTAGAAGCGGTTCACTCCTCTTCAAAGGAATCAAGAAGAAGATATCAACTTGGATGAGCCACACAGATTATATAGCTGAGGCTCCAGAAGGATTTACTGTTACAGCACATACAAAGGACTGCCCTGTGGCGGCTATGGAATGCGAAGAAAAAGGCTTCTATGCCACACAGTTCCATCCTGAAGTAATGCATACTGAACAGGGTAAAGAACTGATACATAATTTTGTATATAATGTCTGCAAATGTAAGGGTGACTGGAAGATGGACAGCTTTGTAGAAACTACTGTCCAGGCGCTTCGTGAGAAGATTGGTAATGGCCGCGTTCTATGTGCTCTTTCCGGTGGAGTTGATTCATCAGTTGCGGCAGTACTTCTTGCAAAGGCTGTTGGAAAGCAGCTTACATGTGTATTCGTTGATCATGGTCTACTTAGAAAAAATGAGGGCGATGAGGTTGAAGCTATCTTCGGACCTAATGGAAATTACGAGCTGAACTTCATAAGAGTAAATGCTCAGGACCGTTTCTACAGTAAGCTTGCCGGTGTAACAGAGCCGGAGGAGAAGAGAAAGATAATTGGAGAAGAGTTCATCCGTGTATTTGAGGAAGAGGCTAAGAAGATTGGTGCTGTCGACTTTCTGGCACAGGGAACTATCTATCCGGATGTTATAGAGTCAGGACTTGGCAAGTCGGCTACTATAAAGTCACATCATAATGTTGGTGGACTTCCTGACTATGTAGATTTTAAGGAAATAGTTGAGCCTCTTAGAATGCTCTTCAAGGACGAGGTTAGAAAGGCAGGCCTGGAACTTGGTATTCCAGAGTATCTGGTATTCCGTCAGCCATTCCCAGGACCAGGACTTGGTGTAAGAATCATTGACGAGATAACGGAAGAGAAGGTTCATATAGTTCAGGATGCAGATGCCATCTTCCGTGAGGAAATGGACAAGGCTCTGGCATCAGGACGTATCAAACATCTTCCAAACCAGTACTTTGCAGCGCTTTCTAATATGCGTTCCGTTGGAGTAATGGGCGACTTCAGAACCTTCGATTATGCAGTTGTACTTCGTGCAGTTAACACAAGCGACTTCATGACGGCGGACTGCACTGATATACCATTTGAGATACTTCAGAAGGTGATGAATCGTATAATAAATGAGGTGAAGGGCGTCAATCGTGTAATGTATGATTTGACGAGTAAGCCGCCAGGGACAATTGAACTCCTATAATGAAAAAACGACGGGAAGCCCCTATTTTAGGGACTTCCCGTTTTTTTCGTCTACAAAATGTCTATAAAAAATCTTATTTTATTATTCCTTTATAGAATTTTATCTCTTCTTCAATATTATTAGAGTGATATAATTCATCTTCAAATATACTTTTAAATGATTCCATAGCAAACTCATTTTTATTTGCATCATCGTTTATAAATTTGAGATATTCATTCACCTTTGTTGATACTTCTGAAAATGTAGTGATTGGAATTTCATAGCTAATGGTAGCATTATTATCCCTCATCTGTATATTTGTATAGCATCCGGCTCCTAATTCATTAATATGATTTATTTCAGAAAGAAACGTTGCAAATAGAAGTTGCTTCTCTTCGTCGAAAGAAAGCAATTCTTTTATAACGAATGTAATACCAGTAACTCCCATTCCTTGGGCAACCATGAAAAAGTCTGCAGTGACTGTGAAACCTGAATCTATTAATCTTGTTATTAATTTTATAAAATCACCAGTTTTTTCACAATGTGTAATAGATTTATTCACCTGGTCAACTAGTGGAGCATAATGATTGTTAACTTCATCTGTCTTTTCTTGAAAGTATTCTTCAACATTATGAAAGAATCTGGATCTCCATATCTTATATTTCTTTTGCTGATCATCGTTTGCATTTTCTTTATCTGGAAGCATTGCTTTCTTTTGATTCTTCCATATATTCATGTAACTTATCAGTGGTTCACACAAAGGATTGTTTTCATCAAATACAATGCAAGTTTTCCCATCTCTTTTTTCGATATTTATATCGAATTTGTCTTCTAATTCAAAAAATGCATGCATTATATCTTCAAAAGTTGAAATATTAACATCAGATATGGCTGCAAAATCTATATCTAAGGCGCTGGCTATAGCTGAACGTATTTCAAACTTGGGAGACATTTTATTCGTTTCATATTGATTAATGCGTACATCAGCGGTATTTGATTTGAAGCCTACCGCCTCTCCTAATTGTTTTTGAGTCATATCATGAAGTATTCTGTTTCGTCTTATTTTCTCCCCAACAGTCATTTGTATGCTCCCTTCTTTAATATTTATTCTATTATAATACGAAAATTATTTAAATGGAATAAAAAAATTAAATAAAAATATTTAATTATAATTGACAAATATAAATTACTATACTACAATAATAAAAACTAAATAAAAATATTTAGTATAGTGAAGAAAAATTAAACAAAAGGAGGTGCAAAAGATGACTAGTACTAATTCGTTATTTGTCGGAGTTGATGTCGTAAGAGCAGATCTTGGGGTTTCCAAAGCAAAAGCATATGAGATAATCAAAGACCTAAACAGGCAGCTTAAAGAAGTGAATCCAAGAGCGGTCATAGTATCCGGTAAGGTTAATAGAATCTGGTATGAAGAAGCTGTGGGTTATCCTAAAAGGATGACAAATTAAAAAGCCCCAGATTACTGGGGCATACACGCTATTGCTAGCATGTTCGTGACAAGACATATATTAGCATATAGTGTGTTTCTTTACAATAAATTGTGAAAGGGGCATATTATGGCAGTTTTAAAAAATAGGACACAGGCTAATTTCACAATTGTGAGTAACACTGTGTTAAGAGACAAAGGACTTAAAATGAAAGATAGAGGAGTCCTGTGTACTATTCTGAGTTTTCATGATAATTGGGAGTTTAGTGTCGAGGGCTTGGCCGCATTAGTTCCGGACTGTACAGATGCAGTACGAGATAGCGTAAAAAGGCTTGAAGAATTAGGCTATCTAAGACGAACACGGAAACGTAATTCAAAAGGACAATTTGAATCGTTTATAGAGGTGACAACAGAACGTAATAATAATAACCCATCAAGGAAAAACCGTGACGGTAAAACCGTGGAGGAAAAACCGCGGAGGAAAAACCGCGGAGGAAAAACCGTGGAGGAAAAATCGGCACAATATAATACTGATAATATAAAACAGAGTAGTAATAAGGAATATATAAAATCAATCAATCATTCCGAAGACTTGAATGAATTACAGAATGAATTATTTATTCCGGAATGGTCACTAAATGGAACTAAGAGAAAAATTGATTATCAGAGGCTTAAGGAATCACTATTACCTGAAGAAATAAAATATGTCGATAAGATACTTATGATACTGGCATATAAGAGAAGTAATCCTAAAGGTGATAATGATCTGAAGGTTGGAGGTAAATATATTCCGGAAGATGAAAGAATGGCTCATATTCTTAAATATGGATATGAAGAAGTATATGCGGTTGCTAAGAATATGGCTAAAGGCAATATTGATGTCAATAAGCCGGATTCATATTATCTTACTGCACTTGATAGGCAGCTACAGATAAACTCTCCGGAGTCATATAATTCCATATTTGATGATGAGGAAGACTAAAAGGAGGAAATAAACCATGGCAGTATATAAAGATAAGTGGAATGGATATAAAGGCCAGACTTGGCGTGTGGCATGCTACTACACAGATTGGCAGGGTAAACGTAGGAAGCATGATAAAAGAGGCTTTGCTACTAAAAAAGAAGCTCAAGAGTATGAGAGAGAGTTTCTCGCCAGCAGAACTAAGGATATAAATATGAGTTTTGATGCGTTCCTGGATATGTATATGAGGGATGTTAAGCCGCAGATGAAGCTGAATTCATATTCTACCAAGGAAAATATCATTAACACTCATATACGACCATATTTTAAGAACAAAAGTCTTTCAGAAATCTCTGCCACTGATGTACTTCAGTGGCAGAATGAGCTTTTGGGAAAGAGGGACGATCAGGGGAAAGGCTACTCTATGACATATCTTAGAACAATACAAAATCACCTGACTGCGATATTCAATCATGCGGTCAAGTATTATGATCTTCCAAAGAATCCTTGTTCTGTAAATAAGAAAATGGGGAAGGCAAAAGCAAAGGAAATGCTTTTCTGGACTAAGGAAGAGTATCTGAAGTTCAGTGAGGTGATGAAGGATAAACCTATATCATACTATGCCTTTCAGATTCTTTACTGGACTGGTGTAAGGTGCGGTGAATTATTAGCTCTCACCCGGAAGGACTTTGATCTGGAAAATAAGAAAATGACTGTAGATGAATCTCTCCAGGTGATAAAAGGCGAGATAGTGGTAACTACACCTAAGACAGAGAAGAGTAATCGTGTTATAGATCTTCCGGAGTTCTTATGTGACGAGATAGAGGATTATATCGAGTCACTATATAAGGTAGAAGAGGATACCAGACTATTTCCGATTACAAAAAGCTTCCTGCATCATGAACTTGATAGAGGGTGCAAGGCATCAGGCGTCAAGAGGATACGACTTCATGATCTGAGACATTCCAGCTGCGCACTTCTTATAAATCTCGGATATTCTCCGGTACAAATAGGAGAGAGGCTTGGACATGAAAGTGTAGCGATAACCGAGCGTTATTCTCATCTTTATCCGTCAGTTCAGAAAGAAATGGCTGATAAGCTTAATGAAGCTTTTGGAAAGAATAATATGAAAGCGGGTGGCGGAGATGAGTGATGGAAAAGATAAGATATATCGTCGGTCCACTCAGTTGGGGGATACACCTATAAAGAAGAAGGATGAAAAGGCTCGTAAGAGAAATAACATTCTTAACTTCAGGGCAACCCCGACTGAGAAATCTCTGATTGAAAGAAGAATAGAACTATCCGGGTTGGATAGGGCAAGTTTCTTTATACAGAGCTGCATGTATCAGAAGATTCTTGTTAGAGGGAATATCAAATCGTTTGACAAGATTAAAAAGCGTATGGATGAGTTGGAAGAAAAACTTTTGGTACCTACTGATATATCAGATCTTCCGGCAGAGGAAAGGGAGACGATAAGGATGATACTGGAAATACTTGATAAATTATATGGCAGGAAGAATAGACTGCCGGAAAGTGAGGAATAATATGGCAACAAATAAAAGTTATGCAGAAAGAATAAAGATGCAAAGGGAAATAATGGAAAAGGCTGAGCTTAAGATCAAGGAACTTGAAGAGGCAGCCAAGAGGGAAGAAGATGAGAAGAAGCAAAAGAAAATAGATAGTATTCTCAAAGATGTTGAAAAAGCATTGAATCAAAGTCCTGTTTTGGAACTTAGTAAAGGTTCTGAGGAATATAAAAGATTCCTTGCTTATATAAGAAATGGACTTGGAGGAGTGGTGTAATGAAAGAGATAAGTATTGATGATTTTCTTGACAGTATCGGAAATGTCAAGGGAATAAATAAGGATGAAATAAAGAAGAAATATAATTCGCTGGAATCCTATGAAGAGAAGCAGGAGTATATGAAAAAACTTCTTGCTCAAGCTGAGGCGAGATATAAGGATCTTAAGGCTAGGAAGAGTAAAGAAGAAAGAGCAGCGAGAACAAGAAGGCTGATACAGATCGGTGGACTTGTTGAGTCGGTTATGGGACGAGAGTATCCGGAGGAAGAACAAGATAGCCTCAGGGAACAGTTATATCTTCTGAAAGATTGTGAAGAGTTATTTGATACTCGAACTCAGATTGGAGAAGTGGCAGAGAGAATACTGGGACGTTCATTTGAATCAGGTGATATCCAGAGATTTCAAAACTTTCTTCTTGGACAGGAGCAGAGGGGTGGATATTACAGTAAAGCTATGGATTCCTAAAGAGCGTTTTAGACCAAAGGCGCACTTACAGACACACAGCTTCGCATGTATGTCCGTAACCCTGCGCGTTGCTACGGGTCGTGCGCTCTCCGAGGGGTTAAGGCTCTGCCCTAACAACCTGGCAGGGCTTTGCCCTTGCATCCCACTCCTACGCGGAGTGCGGTCTTATGCAGACAGCACCAAGTTTCACTTGGATGGAGCAGGACTCTGTCCTTGCATCCTGCTCCTGCTCGGAGAGAGGCCTTAGCAGGCG